>JBFZEF010000087.1:0-8657 GCA_041307045.1 Halioglobus sp. | reverse complement strand
CCCTCACTGTCACCAGGTGGTTTGCGGTAGAAGTACTCCCGGGCAATTTCCTTCAGAGGCAGGAATCCGTGGCGGTCGGCGCCAAATTCGACAAAGGCCGCTTCCAGGCTGGGTTCGACCCGGGTGATCTTGCCTTTGTAGATATTGGATTTTTTCTGGAGCCGGGTGCGATTTTCGATATCCAGGTCGTACAGGCGCTGACCGTCGACCAGCGCTACGCGCAACTCCTCAGGTTGAGTTGCATTGATTAGCATTTTTTTCATAGTTTGCCATTAGCCTTGAGACAACAGGCCTGGCGGGGCAGGAATCAGCTATGCGGCCAGCCCCGGAGGGTGGCGGACAGGAACCAGCGTTGAAGAGCCGGGGCTCGATCCACTCGTGGATCGTGCTGTGCTCACGCCGTTCCTGGCGCTCAGGTGCTTGGTCAACGCCAACCTGCAGCAGGGCTGCGGTCGCTACAGCGTTCAAGGGAAAGTTTGGTGGTACTGCCTTCGCCTTTTTGCTAGTGTCGCAGCACCTGAGACCTGCGACGACGCTGTACTGTCTGAATATCTGATTCTGTGTCCCGGCAGTATCTGCTGCGGGTTTATTAAACTGTCTTCACCCTCGTCCAAAGCCAGCCGTTTGGTCGGGCTGGCGGCAGAGCACTTTCGGCTCGCGCCCTCTTTTGGACGGGGTGGTGACATCCGTTGGTCGGTGTGTGACCAGACTGGCGGAACCGTGCCTCTCTTTGGCAGGTCCAAGCGTTCGCCAGGGGGTTGCAAGTCACCAGTGCCGATCCTTTTCCGCGGCGGGTGGTGCGGCCACACGGGCTGGACTATACCAGCATATGGAAGAAAATTAAATGATTTCGGCAACTTATGCCTGAGCTTGAAGATCGCCCTGCCAACCACGGCGTGCACAATCTCAGTGTCGGCGAAGACTCGGCAGGGCAGCGTCTGGACAATTTTTTGGTGCGGAACCTCAAGGGCGTGCCGAAAACCCGGCTGTACAGGGCCCTGCGCAAGGGAGAGATCAGGGTCAACAAGGGCAGGGTGAAGGCGGATTACCGCCTGGCGGCGGGCGACAGCGTCCGCATACCCCCCCTGCGCCGGCCGTCCCCATCGGAGCCGACCCCGCTACCGCGCTACTGGGTGCAGCAGATCGGGCTGAGGGTGGTGTATGAGGACGACAGCTTGCTGGTCATCAATAAGCCCTCTGGTCTAGCAGTCCATGGCGGTAGCGGCCTGAGCTTCGGCCTGATCGAAAGCCTGCGCCAGTTGCGGCCGGCCGATCGCTACCTGGAACTGGTACACCGGCTGGACCGGGACACTTCCGGGCTGATCATGATAGCCCGGCGGCCGGCCATGTTGCGGGAACTGCACCGGCAGCTGCGGGAGGACAAGGTAGACAAGCGCTACCTGGCCCTCGTGGCGGGGAAGTGGCCGGCAAGCCTGCGCGTGGTCGAGGCGCCGCTAGAAAAAAACGTCCTGCAGTCAGGAGAGCGCATGGTGCGGGTCGCACGGGAGGGAAAGCGGTCTGTTACAGAGTTCAAGGTGGTGGAGCGTTTTGACGGCGCGACCCTGGTGGAGGCAAAGCCCGTCACCGGGCGGACTCACCAGATCCGCGTACATGCCCGCCATGCGGGTTTTCCGCTGCTGGGGGATGATAAGTACAGCGACGAGCGCTCTGCGGCCCTTACCCGGGCGCTGGGACTGCAGCGCCTGTTCCTGCACGCCCGCTCCCTGCGCCTCCTGCTGCCGGAGTCGGGTCCGCTCGCGCTGGAGGCGGCCCTGGATCCTGATCTAGAAAATATTTTAAGTAAACTTCGTAACTAATTGATAATGATAGCTATATTCGACTGGGATGGCACGCTATGTGACTCGATAGAGCACATTGTGGATGCGATGCAGGACGCGGCTTCCGAGCAGGGGTTTGAGCCGCCGCCAGCCACAGCAGTGCGCAATATAGTGGGACTTGGCTTGCCCCAGGCCCTGGCGCAATTGTTTCCGGCCCTGGACCGCGCCGAACTTGCCCAACTGGCGCTGGCGTACTCCCGCCACTTTGCCGCTCCCGAGCGGGGCCCTGCGCGACTCTACGAGGGGGCCATCGCGACGCTCGACGGTTTACGGGCACGGGGTATCGAGTTGGCTGTCGCCACGGGAAAGAGCCGGCGTGGACTGGACCGGGTACTGGCCTCTCTGGGCCTGGCGGACTATTTCGATTCTACCCGTTGTGCCGACGAAACCCACTCGAAGCCCCATCCCCGAATGCTGCATGAAATCATGGTCGCCCGTGGCAAGTCTCCGGGTGATACGGTGATGATAGGGGACAGTGAGTACGATATGGACATGGCGCGGCAGGCGGGCGTGCGTTCGGTCGGCGTCAGCTTCGGCGCCCACAGCAGTGATCGTCTCGCCAGTTTCGGCCCCCTGGCAGTGATCGACTCACTTCAGGAATTGCTGGAGCTATCCGCCTTCGGCGGCTGATCCGCCGTTAAACCCGCGCCTGACGCGCGTTTCCGCCGAGTACAGGGTAGCCCGCTGCTGCCAGCAGATCGGTGAGGGCAATCAAGGGCAGCCCTTCAAGACTGGTGGGGTCCCGGCCCTCGAGTCGCTCAAACAGGGCAATGCCCAGGCCTTCGCATTTGAAGCTTCCTGCACAGTCATAGGGCTGTTCCCTGGACAGGTAATTTTCTATGCTTTTGTCGTCAAGTTCGCGGAAATACACCCTAAATGGTTCCACGTGGAACTGTTCGAAGCCGGTCGCGGCAATGCACACGGCGACGCCAGTGTAGAAGCTGACCACCTGCCCGGCGCTTGCCAGCAGCTGGGCGCGAGCTGCCGTGTGGTTGCCGGGCTTGCCCAGGATGCGGGGAGCGCCAGGATACGGTGAGTCCAGTGCCGCCACCTGGTCACTGCCGATGACCAGCGCATCGGGATGGGCCTGCGCCACGGACCTGGCCTTGGCCACCGCCAGGCGTGAGGCCATGGCAGCGGGGCTCTCCGCCGCAAGCGCTTGCTCATCCACGCCCGATGCCAGGCAGCGGAAGGGGAGTTGCAGGCGCTGCAGCAGGTGCCGGCTGTAGGGCGAGGTGGAGGCGAGAATGATGTCCATGTCAGGGCTGCCTGTTACTTCAGGTAATTGGGTGAGCTACATAACTGAACTGTTTGTATTTTAATGATATTTTTGACAAAGGGGGAAACCGCCCCTATGATGCGCGCCTATGTTGAGTGAGCCCCTCCCGAGCACGCTGGATGTCCGCAAGGCCACCGCGCGTGGCGTGAGTATCAGGGGAACCGTGAAACCACTTGATTTGCAGCGTTTTCGTTCGCTTCTGGCTGACGACGACGGCTCGATCGAGGCGGAATTATCGTTCACCCGGGACGAGGAGAACAGGCACATTATCCACCTGGCGGTCAGCGCCGGCGTGATAGTCACCTGCCAGCGCTGCCTGGAACCACTGCCCATATCGCTTGCCTGTGATAACACGCTGGCGGTGGTATGGACGGATGAGCAGGCTGCCCAGCTTCCACGCCACCTGGACCCCCTGGTTGTCGAAGAAGAGGCTTGCAGTCTTTGGGATGTGGTTGAGGAAGAACTGATACTGGCATTGCCACCCTTCAGTTATCACAGCACCGAAGAATGCCAACAGACATTGGCAAAGTTTAACGCCGGGCAGGCGCCTGAATTGGAGCCGGTTGCGGGAGATAAGCCAAATCCGTTTAACGTGCTGGCGCAATTGAAGCCCGGCAGCAAAACCTAGGAGTCAGTCATGGCTGTCCAGAAAAGCAAGAAAACGCGTTCGCGCCGCGGCATGCGCCGATCACACGATGCGTTGTCCGGTCCAACCCTCTCGGTAGACCAGACCTCCGGCGAGACACACCGTCGCCACCACATCACTGCCGACGGGTTTTATCGCGGCAAAAAGGTGATCAGCAGCGGTAGCGAAGACTGATAGCACCTGGTTTGCCCTGTCCCGCCGTTTGCAGTTGCGGTTTGGTCATCGCACAACCAGGTGAACGGGGGCGTATGCCCCCTCAGCTTGCTGCCCTTGGCAGGTGCCGTTCGGCCCTGCCCCAGAAATTTACCGGGACTTTCCTCCCGGGCTGCTACCGAAACAAACCAAACTCCCGCACAGGCGGTCCTGCCCCGGGGGTTTATCGTGGGCTACACTCCCTAACCGACGCACTTTCCTCTTTTCCGCCTGCAGTTTATGGCGCGGACCAGATGGACGCCGGGGGTACCTACTGCAGGCAGGAGTAGACGATGTCAGACCAGTCGATAGCTTTCGTATTTCCCGGTCAGGGCTCTCAGAAGACGGGCATGTTGGCAGCGGCCCATGAAAGGTTCCGGGCGGTGCGCGATACCTTTGCCGAGGCCTCGCAGGCCTTGGGATATGACATGTGGACCCTCGTGCAAACTGGTGAGCAGGAGGCACTGAATCTTACCGCAACGACGCAGCCCGTGCTGCTCACATCCAGCGTCGCGTTGTGGCGGGCATGGCTTGAGCAGGGCGGCCCGCCCCCCGCTATGATGGCCGGGCACAGTCTCGGGGAGTTCTCAGCCCTGGTGTGCGCTGGTGCGCTGGATTTTGCCGATGCGGTAGTACTCGTGAGGCAGCGCGGTGAATTCATGCAGACTGCTGTGCCCGTGGGGGAGGGGGCGATGGCGGCAATCATTGGCATGGACGATGACGCTATCAACCAGGTTTGCAGGGAAGCATCAACCCGTTCCGGCCGCGTGGTGGCGGCAGTGAATTTCAATTCTCCGGGGCAGGTCGTGATAGCTGGCCATACCGCGGCAGTCGATCAGGCGATCAGCCTGTTAAAGGAAGCCGGCGCGAAGCGCGCGATGCCACTGCCAGTGAGCGCGCCTTTCCATACTCAGCTGATGAAGCCCGCCGGAGAGAAATTGGCACAGGTGCTGGCAGGTATCGTGGTCCGCAGCCCTGATATACCGGTGGTGCATAATGTCCACGCCGCAACAGAGAGCGACCCGCAAAAAATAAGATCCTTGCTGGTGGAGCAAATATACAGCCCCGTACAGTGGACCCGCTGTGTGGAGATGATCGCGGGGACTGGTATCACGAGTATTGTTGAATGCGGTCCCGGCAAGGTACTCAGCGGGCTGAGCCGTCGTATCGACAAGTCACTGCAAAGCTTCTCCCTGGAGGAGCCCGATGAATTGCTGGCCACGTTGGTCGCGCTAAATCAACAGTAGCAGGGGGAAGCTCCATGTCAGAAGAAAACAAGGTCGCCCTGGTTACAGGGGCGAGTCGTGGCATTGGCAAGGCCATCGCCAGGCACCTGGCTGCAGCGGGCCATCTCGTTGTCGGCACCGCCACCAGCGACGCTGGCGCGGCGAACATCACCGCCTACCTGCGCGAGTCCGGTAACGCCGGATGTGGCATGAACCTGAATGTGGCCAGTGAAGACAGTGTGGCGACGGTGATAAAGGCGATCTCTGAGCAATTTGCCGCGCCGCTGGTACTGGTCAATAACGCCGGTATTACCCGCGACAACATTCTCATGCGAATGAAACCCGATGAATGGAATGAGGTAATCGAAACCAACCTCTCGGCGCTCTACCGTGTGAGCAAAGCCTGCCTGCGCGGCATGACCAAAGCGCGCTGGGGCAGGATAGTCAATATCACCTCGGTGGTGGGCTCCATGGGCAATATCGGTCAGGCCAACTACGCGGCCACCAAGGCCGGTGCAGAGGGATTTTCCCGCGCCCTTGCGCGTGAGTTGGGTTCGCGTTCCGTCACTGTCAACTGTGTCGCCCCCGGGTTTATCGACACCGATATGACCAGGGAGTTGGCGCAGGAGCATCGCGACCTGATGCTGGGCCAGATCCCCTTGGGAAGGTTCGGCGCGGCGGAGGAGGTCGCCTCGCTGGTAGGCTTTATTTGTAGTGACGCGGCGGCTTATATTACCGGCGAGACGATTCATATAAATGGCGGGATGTACATGGCTTAACTCATTGAAAAAACAGAATAAAGGGCAGCCTTAAGCGACCTCACAAAAAAAAATTTAAACTGGTTGGAAAAACAGTTTAAACTGCGCGCTCAGACCTCTCTGGCGGGTTTGATTCAGCACTAATCTCAGGAGCAGAGAATAATCATGAGCAGCATTGAAGAACGCGTTAAGAAAATCGTTGCAGAGCAACTCGGCGTAAAAGAAGAAGAAGTGCAGGCTGAAGCCTCTTTTGTAGAGGACCTGGGAGCTGATTCCCTCGACACTGTCGAACTGGTCATGGCTCTGGAAGAAGAGTTCGAGACCGAAATTCCCGATGAGGAAGCTGAAAAAATTACCACTGTAAAGCTGGCGATCGATTACATTACGCAGAACCTCGCCTGATAATCCTTTTTAGCGCTTCCTTAAAAGCCGTTTCTATTTTTTGATAGAGCGGCTTTTCTCATTTATGCTTCCCTGAGTTTCAGACCTGACCGCCGTTTGAAGCGTGGGTGACGGCAATAAGGAGTCAATGTGTTGATCGGCAGAAGAGTCGTTGTGACCGGCATGGGAATTCTCAGTCCACTCGGCAACACAGTGGTCGAGACCTGGCAGGGGATTCTGGCGGGCAAGAGCGGCGTTGCTCCGATAGGTAGTTTTGACGTTTCCGCCTATAGCACCCGCTTCAGCGCCAGTGTGAAGAACTTCGATGTCGAGCAGTACCTGCCCATCAAGGACGCTCGCAAGATGGATCTTTTTGTCCAGTTCGGAATGGCGGCGGGCATCCAGGCCATGCAGGACAGCGGGCTGGAGATCACTGAGGAAATGGCCCCTCGGGTTGGATGTGCCATTGGGTCAGGTATCGGCGGCATCGGCCAGATTGAAAAAAACGCAGAAATCATAAGAACCTCGGGTCCGCGTAAGATATCACCGTTTTTTGTGCCCGGCTCAATTATCAATATGATCGCGGGCAACCTGTCAGTGATGTTCAACCTGCAGGGTCCCAACCTGGCGATGGTGACCGCCTGTACCTCAGGAACGCACAATATCGGCCTTGGCGCGAAGCTCATTGCGATGGGTGATGCTGACGCGATGCTGGTCGGCGGTGCGGAAATGGCAACTACACCGGTGGGTCTTGGGGGGTTTGCCGCCGCGCGCGCGCTGTCCACGCGCAATGACAACCCTGAGGCGGCTTCCCGGCCCTGGGACCGGGACCGGGACGGCTTTGTACTGGGTGATGGTGCAGGTGTTCTCGTGCTTGAGGAGTACGAAATGGCCAAGGCGCGCGGGGCGCGGATTTACGCCGAAGTCCTCGGCTTTGGCATGAGCGGCGACGCCTACCACATGACCCTGCCGCCCGAAGACGGCAGGGGCGCCGCGGCTGCAATGTCGAATGCTATCAGGGATGCCGGCATAGCAGCAGACAGGATCAGCTATATCAACGCCCATGGCACATCCACCAGTGCCGGAGACCTGGCCGAAAGCCGGGCAATAGAAACTGTGCTGGGCAACGCAGCGCGGCAGGTCGCGGTGAGCTCTACCAAGTCAATGGTCGGCCACCTGCTGGGAGCCGCCGGTGCTGTTGAAGCTATCTTTTCCATTCTGGCGCTGCGCGACCAGGTAGCGCCTCCGACTATCAACCTGGACAATCCGGACGAAGGCTGCAACCTGAACTATGTGCCCAATACGGCGCAGGAACGGCCCATCGACTGTGTCCTTTCCAATTCTTTCGGTTTTGGCGGAACCAACGGCTCCCTGCTATTTGCCAGGGCGGAGTGAGCTTTTAACCCGTGCCCGGGGAGACTGTACTATGGGTCGATGGGACGCAGGGATCTGCGCTGCCGCTGCCCGATCGTGGTCTCGATTTCGGTGATGGTTTATTTGAGACCCTTCTGCTGCAAGGCTCCCGCGCGCTCCATGTAGAGTTGCACCTGGCGCGCCTCCGCCGCGGTTGCCAGACCCTGGGCTTTCCCGAATGCGAACTCGCTGTACTAGGGCAGTTGCGCCAGGCCGCCACTGCTGCCGGTGAGCGCGCCTGGCCCTGGTCTGCGCTGCGCATCACCCTGAGCAGGGGCGCGGGTCCACGGGGCTATGCTCCTCCGGCAGAACCTGTACCACGCGTCATTGCCCGTCTTACCAACCTCGGCGAAGCGCCGTCGGCCATGGCAGATCCAGCTGCCCTGGGTCTCGCCACGGTCCACTGGGCCTTGCAGCCGGCGCTGGCTGGTATCAAACACCTCAACCGGCTCGAGCAGGTGTTGGCGGCACGTGAGTACCGTGAGTCGGGTTTGGACGAGGCTGTGATGCTGGACCAGCAGGGTGGGGTGGTATCCGTTGTTGCCGGCAACCTGTTTATTGTCCGCGGTGGCGAGCTTCTGACAGCCCCGGTAGACGCCTGTGGAATTGCGGGCACCCGTCGCGAGCTTGTCATGCGGCGCTGGGCGCCGGCGCTGGGGTTGGTAGTGCGCGAACAAGCCCTCACCATCGACCAGTTGGAAAGTGCTACTGAGGTATTTTATAGCAACAGCCTGATGGGCCTGCGACCGGTCGCACGCTACCGGCAGCGGCGCTGGGAATCCCACTCCACCTGCGAAGCGCTGTATCGGCTCTACCAGGGAGAGCGGGCGTGATCCGCAAGCTGGTACTGCTGCTTCTTTTGTTTATCCTGGGCGCCATCCTTGCATATCAGGAACTGGAGCGACGTTGGCTGCAACCGCTGCT
>JBFZEF010000084.1:0-8611 GCA_041307045.1 Halioglobus sp. | reverse complement strand
CCTCGGACAGGGCGAAGCCGTGCTCGATCATCTGCACGATGTGCGGCAGGCTGGGGCGCGGGTCCAGCAGCCACATCTGGGACTTCATGGCGAATGCGTGGGTGCGCTCCTGCATGATGCTGGATCCCTCGCCGTAGTCCTCCCCCACCACCACCATCGCGCCGCCGGTCACACCGCTGGAGGCCAGGTTCGCCAGCGCGTCGCTGGCGACGTTGGTGCCCACCGTCGACTTCCACGCAACCGCGCCGCGCAGGGGATAATTGATCGAGGCCGACAGCATGCTGGCCGCGGTGGCTTCGCTGCCACACTGCTCGAAGTGGACGCCGAGTTCACCGAGTATGTCCTGGGCATCGGCCAGCACATCCATCAGGTGCGAGATGGGTGAACCCTGGTAACCGCCGACGTAGGCCACTCCCGACTGCAACAGGCCCTTGGTGATGGCCAGGATGCCCTCGCCCCGGAATACCTCGCCCGCGCCCAGCCTGAGGTGCTGTACTTCCTTGCTGAAGGAGCGCTCTGCCACTGCGAGCGGCCCGGCTAGCCTGCAACCAGGGCGATGACGCGCAGGGGGCTGCCGGAGCCGCCGATGATCTTCAGCGGGGTGGAGACCACCACCGCCCCGGTGGCGGGCAACTGGTCCAGGTTGGTCATGCACTGCAGGCCCAGCCTGCCGTTACCGTGCATGAAGTGGTGGCAGGGATAGGGCGGGTCCATGGCGAAGGCCTGGCCGGCGTCGGTGCCGACGCACTCGGTGCCGAAACCCAGCACGTCGCGCTTCTCGATCATCCACAGCACGGCCTCCTTGTCCGGTCCGGGAGAATGGGCGCCATCCGCCTGCATATTGGTGTAATTGTCCGCTGCGGCCACCTTGCGCCAATCGGAGCGCAGGAACACCCAGCTGCCCGCGGCTATCCGGCCGTGGGTTTTTTCCCACTCGAGCAGAAAGGATCTGGTCAGGATAAAGCCCTTGTCTGCCGCCACCTGCGCGCTGCAGTCGATCACGCAGACCGGGGCGATCATCTGCTGCAGCGGCATGGTGTCGACGGTGGCGCCGGGCAGGTCCCTGCCCGTCACCCAGTGGGCCGGCGCGTCGAGGTGGGTGCCGGTATGCTCACTCATGGAAAAGTTGCTCCAGCTCCAGCCGGGTCCCCTGTCATCGTAATGGGAAATGGTTTCCTTGCGGAAACCCCAGGCCTGGCCAAATTCCGGTGGCAGCTGGATTGTGGGGTACTCCGGGCGCAGGGTTTCAGTCAGGTCCACCAGACGGACCGTGCCGCTCGCAAGGCCCTGGACAAGATCCGCCAATAAGGTGTTGCTCATAACCGTGCTCCTCCTGCCAGCCCAACGCCAGCCAGATTATATTTTAGTTTTAAAATATTATCCGCTCACGGGGCAAATGACAACGACTAATGCAACGCCAACCCGATGCGACTAGTGCGATTGTCTGCGCAAACCTGCCAGGCCTGCCGGTCCGGCGCGTGGCGACTGCCGCTGCCTTTTCAGCCAAACTGAATTCGCTGTTGCCCGGGCAACTATTTTAGGTTTAAAATACTTTTCGTCTCAGCCGTAAACCGACCTCTTGAACGCCCATCCCAAATAAAGGTGCCCTGTTATGAATACAACCTTGCAACCGGCGGGATGGCCGCGCCCCAAAGGCTACGCCAATGGTATCGCCGCCAGCGCCGGGCAGACCATTTATACCGCAGGCATGGTTGGCTGGGATGCGCAGGGGAAATTCCCGGGCCGGGATTTCGTCAAGCAGGTCAGGGCAACCCTGGAAAATATTCTCTGCGTCCTGCGCGAGGCGGACGCCGGGCCGGAACATCTGGTGCGGATGACCTGGTATATCACGGACAGGCAGGCCTACCTGGATAACCTGGCCGGCATCGGCGCCGCCTACCGGGAGGTCATCGGGCGCAATTTCCCCGCCATGGCGGTCGTCCAGGTGGTTGCCCTGATGGAGGCGGAAGCCATGGTGGAAATTGAAGCCATCGCGGTCAAGTAAGCCCGTGGAGAGCGTGTACCAGTGTTTTGTCGATACCGCCGGGCGCTACTCCAAGGGAGATTTCCTGCATATTCCGCAGGCCTGCGCGCGCCACTACAGCGACACCAGCATCGATCTGACGTACGGCCAGGCCCTGGCGACGGTCGAGCAACTCAAAGCGCGCTATCTTCAGGCCGGCTACGGCGGCGGCCACCGGGTTGCCCTGCTTCTGCAGAACCGCGCGGAGTTCCTCCTGCACTGGTTCGCCCTCAACGGCCTCGGCTGCAGCGTCGTGCCGGTCAATGACGAGATGGCGCCACAGGAGCAGGCCTACATCATCAATCACAGCGACGCGGCGGTACTGCTGCACCTGCCTGACCTCGCGGAAAAAGTCGCCGCCCTCAAGCCGCTTCTTGCGGGCGGCATGGGCTACCAGTCCACGGCCGAGATGGACCGGCTGTACCGCATCGGCGCCAACACCGCCAGCGCAACTGCAGCGCCCCTGCAGCACGAATGTGCGGTGCTCTATACCTCGGGCAGCACCGGCAAGCCCAAGGGCTGCATCCTCAGCAACGACTATTTCCTGCGCAGTGGGCGCCGCTACGTCGAGCTCGGCGGGCTGTGTGCGCTGGAACCGGGCAGGGAGAGGCTGGCCACGCCCCTGCCCCTGGTGCATATGAACGCCATGGCCTGTTCGACGCTCGCCATGGTGATGACAGGCGGCTGCCTGATCCAGCTCGATCGTTTCCACCCGCGCAGCTGGTGGCAGACGGTGCGCACCTCGCGGGCGAGCATTGTTCACTACCTCGGCGTCATGCCCGCCATGCTGCTGGGGATGGAGCCGCAACAGGGGCCCGGCGGCGATGATTTTTCGGGGCAGGTGAAGTTCGGCTTCGGCGCCGGGGTCAATCCCCGCCACCACGCGGCGTTCGAGCAGCGTTTCGGCTTTCCCCTGGTCGAGGCCTGGGGCATGACGGAAACCGGTAACCACGGCGCCATCGTCGCCAACCGGGAGCCGCGCCATGTGGGCAGTTGCTGCTTCGGCGTGCCGCCCGCACACCTGGAGACCCGGCTGGTCGACGAGACCGGCGCGACGGTCGCCACGGGAGAGCCCGGCGAACTGCTGCTGCGCCACCGCGGCGAGGATCCCCGCCGGGGCTTTTTCAGCGGTTACCTGAAGAATCCCGAGGCGACCGCGGAAGCCTGGGCGGGCGGCTGGTTCCACAGCGGGGACGTGGTGCGCCAGGATGCCGACGGCGCCATGTACTTCGTGGACCGGCGCAAGAACGTCATCCGCCGCTCAGGGGAGAATATCTCCGCCCTCGAGGTGGAGGCCGGCCTGGTGGCGGACCCCGCCGTTGCCATGGTGGTGGTCTGCCCGGTGCCGGACGATGTCCGCGGTGACGAGGTGATGGCCTGCATCATCCCCGCCCCGGGTACCGCCCGCGAATCGCAGACCGCGACAGACATTGCCCGGCGCTCCCTGCAGACGCTCGCGTACTTCAAGATTCCCGGCTATATCGCCTTCGTCGACAGCCTGCCCCTCACCCCCTCCGAAAAACCCCGGCGCGGGGATATCAGGGCGCTGGCACTGTCCATGTTGCAGCGTGGGGAGTGCTACGATGTACGCCATCTCAAGCAAAGGCCGAGGACATGAGCAGCCCCGCCAGCTACCGCGACATCGCCCTGGTCTGCCCCATCAGCCTGGGCTATAGCAAGACCAGCGAACACAGCGCCAGCTGGTTTATCGGCAGCGTACTGCGGGAACTGATCGCGGCCGCCGGTATCGGCAAGGACCAGGTCGACGGCCTGGCCGTATCCAGCTTCAGCCTGGCCCCGGATTCCGTCAGTTTCCTGAGCCAACACTTCGACATGACCCTGCGCTGGCTGGAGCAACTGCCTTTCGGCGGCGCCTCCGGCATTCTCGCCATGCGCCGTGCGGCCCGCGCCGTGCAACTGGGTGACGCCGATATCGTCGCCTGTATTGGCGGCGATACCGCGAGTCCGGGCAGCTTTCGCGAACTGGTCGCCAACTTCAGCAGCTTCAGCAACAGCGCCGCCTATCCCTATGGCAGCGCGGGTCCGAATGCCGCCTTTGCGCTGATCACCCAACATTATATGGATGCCTACGGCGCGAGCCGGGAAGACTTCGGCCGGCTGGCGGTGAGCCAGCGTTACAATGCCCGCCATTTCCCGGGTGCACTGCTGGGCGACAGGCCGCTCAGCCTTGCGGACTACCTCGGGGCGCGCAGTATCTGCACGCCGCTGCACCTGTACGACTGCGTCATGCCCTGCGCCGGCGGCGAGGGATTCTTGCTGATGAGTGAGCAGCGCGCGCGCCAACTCGACCTTCCCTTTGTCACTATCGCTGCGGCCGATGAACGCCACAACGCCTTCCCGCAGGACCCTATACAGGTGCGCGGCGGCTGGCCCCTCTTCCGCGACGGGCTCTACGCCAGTGCAGGGCTCAGCCCAAACGATATCGACCTGGTGCAAACCTACGACGACTACCCGGTGATCTCCATGCTGCAGTTGGAGGGCCTGGGATTTTGCGCACCGGGCCAGGCACCGGCCTTCGTGCGCGAAAACGCCCTGACCTTCGACGGCGGTGGCCTGCCGCACAACACCTCCGGCGGCCAACTGTCGGTTGGGCAGGCGGGCGCCGCCGCCGGTTACCTTGGCCTGGTGGAGTCGATGCGCCAGCTCACCGGCACCGCAGGCGCCAACCAGGTGCCGGGGGCCCGGCACGCCATGGTCAGCGGCTACGGCATGATCAACTACGACCGCGGCCTGTGCAGCGCCGCGACCATCCTGCGCCGGGGATCCGCCTGATGACCACCGAATTTCACACCGGGTTGCCCGCCGGCGCCACACTGACACTGCAGCGCTGCGGCAGCTGCCAGCAGGTCAACTACCCGCCACGGGAACTGTGCGGCCACTGCCTGGCGGATGACCTGCACTGGCAAGCGGTAGCCGACGGCGGCGTGGTGCAGTCCCTGACCCGACTCCACTACAGCCTGGAGCCGGGCTATGCACAGCACCTGCCCTGGACGATCGCCAGTGTGCTGCTCGATTGCGGGCCCATCGCGCTGGCACACCTGGCGCCCGACATCGCGACCGGAGCCCGGGTAAGGCTCAGGGTGATACAGGATCGGGCGGGTAATCGCCTGCTGGCGGCCACCGGCACCGATGCCGCGGCGCGGCCAGGGGATCGGGACTGGCTGCACAGCGTGGGATTCAGGGAGATACCGGCATGAGAACGGCAATCGTCACGGGCGGAAGCACCGGCATCGGACACAGCATCTGCGAGCACCTGCTGGCAGCAGGCTACACGGTAGTGAACATCTCCCGCCGCCCGTCACCCCTGGCACACCCCCGCCTGCACAATTACGCGACGGACCTCTCGGACTCCGCGGCGACGCAGGCGGTAGCCGCGCGCATCGCCGCCGAGCACAGGATCACCGACATCATCCACAATGCCGGGGTGATACGCCCTGCCCTGCTGGGCGCGGTGGACATCGCCGACCTGGAGATGCTCACCCGCATCCATCTGGGCGCTGCCATCACCCTGGTGCAGGCCTGCCTGCCCAGCCTGAAAAGCAGCGGTAGCGGCAGGATCGTGCTGATCAGTTCGCGCGCCGCCATGGGCCTGGCGACTCGCACCAGTTATTCCGCCACCAAGTCCGGCATGGTCGGCATGGCCCGCACCTGGGCACTGGAGCTGGCGGCGGACGGTATTACGGTCAACGTCGTGGCCCCCGGCCCCATCGCGGACACAGAGATGTTTCACAATGTGATACCCGAGGGCAGTGAAAAAATGGACCAGGTGGCCAACGCGATTCCGGTAAAACGGCTCGGCAGGCCCGCCGACGTGGCCCGGGCGGTGCAGTTTTTCCTGGCGCCGGACAACAGTTTCATCACCGGCCAGACCCTGTTCGTCTGCGGCGGTGCAAGCATCGGCTCACTGGCGCTCTAGCGCTCTAGCGCTCTAGCGCTCTAGCGCACAATATAAAGGAGGAGCACATCCATGCCCTACACCGACGAGGAACTGGCGAAGCTGGTGGAGCCCAACCGCCTGCACCGCAAAATCTACACGGACCCGGACATCTTTGAGCTGGAGATGGAGCGGATCTGGGGCAGCGCGTGGATTTTTATCGGTCATGAGAGCCAGGTGCCCGCTCCCGGTGACTTTTTCACCACCAATATCAATCACAAGGTCCCGGTGGTAATGAGCCGCGACCGCTCGGGCAAGGTGCATGTCCTGCACAACCGCTGTGCCCACAAGGGCGCCAAGCTGGTTGATACCACCTGCGGCAATGCCCGCGCGTTCCGCTGCTGTTACCACGGCTGGACCTACAACAACGACGGCACCATCCTCAAGATTCCCAACGAGGGCGGCTACGACAATACCGGTTTCGACCTGAATGATCCGATGAACAACATGCAGAAGGTCGCGGGCTGCGAGAGTTACCGCGGCTTCGTGTTCGCCACCCTGGACCCGCACGCGCCGGACCTGAAAACCTGGCTGGGCGGCGCCATCGACTGCTTTGACAATCTGTGCGACCGGGCTCCCGAGGGAGAGGTGGAAGTCGCCGGCGGCGTGTTGCGCTACGAGCACGACTGCAACTGGAAATTCTTCCTGGAAAACCTCAACGACACCATGCACCCCATGGTCACCCACCAGTCCGTGGTCCAGGCGGCGCAGGAGTACATCGCCACCCTGCCGGCCGAGGCGGTGAAGCAGCGCTCCGAGGCGGAAATCATCCCGCCCTTCGGCGCGTCCTACGAGGTCTTCGAAAACTCGGGCATCACCGGCTTCAAGTACGGTCACCACTACGACGGCGGCAAGACCAGCATTCACGCCGACTACAGTGTGCAACCGGAGTACTGGGACGCCATGGTCAAAGCCTACGGCGAGGATCGCACCCGGGAAATCCTTTCCTTCAACACCCACAACACGCTCTACTACCCGTCACTCACGATCAAGACCGCGGTGCAGAACATCCGCATCGTGCGCCCGATCGCGGTGAATAAATGCATTGTGGAGACCTGGTCCTTCCGCCTGAAGGGCGCGCCGCCACAAATGCTGCAGCGCACCCTGCTCTACTCGCGCCTGATCAATTCCTCATCCTCCATGGTGGGTCCTGACGATCTGGAAGCCTATATGCGCATGCAGGCCGGGCTCCAGTCGACAGGCAATGACTGGGTGGAGATGTACCGGCAGTATGGCAAGGACCGCGATCTTGGCGATCGCATGGTGGGGGGCGGCACCTCGGACCTGGACATGCGCACGCAGTACACCGCGTGGAAAAACTACATGACCCGGGCCTATCGCGCTGCGGAGGTAGCCAGTTATGCATGACCTGCAGAAGATAGAGCAGTTTCTTTATGACGAGGCGAACCTGCTGGACCAGCCGGACCTGGACAGCTGGATTGCGCTCTACACCGAGGACGGCAGCTACTGGATGCCGGTGGCCGTGGACCAGGCCGATCCCATCAATCACGTCTCCCTGTTCTACGACGACCGGGTGATGATGGAAGTGCGGCGGCGCAATTTCGTCCACCCCAGGGCGGCGTCCAAGGATCACCCGGTGCGCTGCTCCCATCTGATCGGCAACGTCCGCCTGCAGGGCAGCAGGGACAATGGCGACCTGGTGGTGACGTCCAATTTCCAGGCGCTGGTGTTCTACCGCAATGAGCAGCGCGCCTTTGGCGGCAGGTATGAGCACCACCTGGTACCCTCCGGGGACAGTTACCGCATCCGCCACAAGAAAGTGAGCCTGATCAATTGCGACGCGCCGCAGAAGTCACTGACCATTTACCTGTAGGGCCGCAGCCACGGGAGCGAGGGCGCCATGCATGAATCACTGTTCCTCGGGCCCCATGGTGAGAACGCGGGATTCTTCCGGCAAATCTGGGGTGAGCTCCTGCAGCGCACACTTGAACACCGGGCCGGCACCTTTCCCGGTGACGGCAGCCTGGCGATAAGCGCACCGGTCGGCGAACAAATCCGCCAGGTGGAGCGGGAGATCGAGAATTTTTTCACCATCCTGCAGCAGGAGGTGCCCACTTTCAGCAATCGCTACCTGGGGCACATGATCTCCGACGTGTCGATACCCGCGCTGATCGGCAACGCCGCGGTGCTGTTCTGCAATCCCAACCTCGCATCGAAGGAAGTGGCCAGCGCCGGGCTGCAACTGGAGATGCAGGCCATCAACGAACTGGCGAAGATGATCGGCCTGGATCCCACCGCGGCGCGCGGGCATTTCACCTCCGGCGGCACCGTGGCCAACTTCGAGGCGTTCTGGCGGGCCCGGTTCCGGCTGGATCACTGGCTCTCGATGGGGGCGTGGCTGCTGGAAAAGGGCCATACCGACAGGCCCATTTTCCAGCTCGCCCACCAGGGTTGGGACAGTTTTTACCGCAACTGCGAACACTTTGGCGTGGACATTGCCGAACTGGCGCAGCGCAGCTACGTGGTGCAGGGCCCCTGGGACATCGCCAGCTATTACCGGGATACGCTGCAGCGCGACTTCCCGCAGCCGGTGATCCTGGTGCCCGGCAACAAGCACTATTCCTGGCCCAAGAGCGCGAATATTTTCGGCATCAGCGAAAAGGCCATCTGGC
>JBFZEF010000082.1:0-4552 GCA_041307045.1 Halioglobus sp. | reverse complement strand
CCACCGCCAGGCCGCTGGCCGCAATCCAGGGGGCGGCCGCGGCGCCGGTACACCAGAACAATTCATCGAAAGGCGCCTGCCGACCATCCGCCAGCAGCAGGCAATTCGCCTCCACCCGCTCGACCCGGGCATCCAGCGCCAGCGCGATGTTGTGGCGCGCCAGCGCCGCCGTGACCCCGCGGCGGGCACCGGCGTTGTAGCCCTGCAGGATGGCAGGAGCGCCGCACCAGAGTGCGATCTCTACCGGGTGCCGCGCCAGCCGGTGGGCCATGGCCAGGGCCAGCTCCACGCTGCCCGCGCCGCCACCCACCACGGCAATCCGGCAGTGCTGCCCGGCGGGCAGTGCCGCCAGGCGTTGCAGCAGGTGCTGCCAGCGCTGCCACAGGCCCGCCACCGGCTTGACCGGTACCGCGTGCTCCCGCGCCCCCGGCACCGAGTCCAGTTCCGGCTGGGAGCCGATATCGATGCTGGCGAGGTCGTACTCGATGGCTGGCCGACCGGCCAGGGACAGGCGCCGCGCCCCCGGATCCAGGGCGGTGACCTCCCCGGCGATAAAACGCACCCCGGCCCACTGGCACAGACGGGCCAGGTCGATATGCGCCTGCTCGAAGCCGTAGTGGCCCGCGACCAGGCCCGGCAGCATGCCGGAATAGGGTGTGTGGCTGGCCGGCGACACCAGTGTGATGCGCAAGCCCTCGAGCGGGCGCATGGCGAGCATGCGCAGCGCCAGCGCATGGCTGTGCCCGCCACCCACCAGCACCAGGTCCGTGCTTATCGATGTCGCGGCGAGCACGGCTCAGCCGGCCCCCGCCGCCCAGTCGATGACCGCGGCGCGATCGCCCCGGAACAGCACCTCGCCCTCGCGCTGGGCCAGCTGGTATTCGTACATGGGGTCGTAGTAATGCTCCAGCAGCAGCGCAATCCACTGCCGGTGCAGGGCGAGATCCCCGCTGGCGCCCGCAGCGGCGAAGGCGGCGCTCATGGTGTCGCTCGCCAGCTGGAAGCGCTCGCCGCCCAGGCGCTTGCGGATCCGCCCCAGGTCTTCCCGCAGTTTGTCGCCGTGCAGGGCGCGGCCCCGGTCCCCGTAAAGGACGGCAAAGCGCCGGCCCAGGTCCAGCACGTAGTCCTCGACAATCACTTCCACCCGCTCCGCCAGGCTCTGCTCCACCACCACCATGGGGCTGCTCGCCATCCGTTCGCGCAGGGCCTCGGGCAGGTAGAGGCGACCGACCATGCGGCCCTCGTCCTCGACGAAAACGCGCGTTTGTTCCCCCGCCAGCAGCTTGAGCAGGGCGATACTGAGGGCGTTTTCGAAATCGATCTGGCCGGGCTGGGGCTCCGGCAAACGGCCGAAGGTGGAGCCCCGGTGCCTGGCCAGGCCCTCCAGGTCCACGCTGCACGCGAGGGCGCTGATGACCCGGGTCTTGCCGGTGCCGGTTTTACCGCTGACCAGGATGATATCCGCCCGCGCCAGGGAGCGCTCGAGCTCCTCCAGCAGGAAGCGGCGCATGGCCTTGTAGCCGCCCAGCACCAGCGGGTAATCGATGCCCTCGTCCCGCAGCCACTGCCGCACCGTCTGCGAACGCAGGCCGCCACGGAAACAGTAGAGGTAACCCTGCGGATTCCGGCGGGCGAATTCACACCAGCGGGCCAGGCGTTCGGCCCTGCGCTCTCCCGCCACCAGCTGGTGACCCAACCGGATGGCCGCGTCCTGGCCCTGCTGTTTGTAGCAGATGCCCACCCGGGCGCGCTCCTCGTCGGTCATCAGGGGCAGGCTGTGCGCACAGGGAAAGGCCCCGTGGCTGAACTCCGCCGGGGCGCGCATATCCATCATCGGCGCGTCTGTGAGAAACAGCTCCCGGTAGTCAGCAGTATCGGGGCGGGAGGGCATGGCGGGCGCTTTACTGCGCCTCGCCGCCGAACAGGGCGAGGATGCGCTGCTGCAGGCTGCCGATGGCGTCCGCCATCAGGGCGAAGTCCGCATCGAGGCGAGCCGCCTCGTCGCCCTCGGCAATGTCCTCGTTCTCTTTCACCAGTTCATCCGCAAACCTGAGGCGACGCAGGCACAGGTCCTCGGCCAGCACCAGTTGCAGGCGCTCGTCCCAGCCCAGTGACAAACGGGCCACCTGCTTGCCCGCGTGCAAATGAGTTTCCACTTCTTCACTGAGCAAATCAACGCCGCGGCAGCGCACCACGCCGCCCTCCTCGCCGGGTTCGCGCAATTCGCACTCGTCCCCGAGCGCGAAGTCCCCGGGCAGGCTGCGGTGCAGCAGCCAGCCGGTCATGACCGCCACCGGGGCGTTGTTCACCTGGGGCAGCAGCACCGGGAAGCTGCCGATGCATTCGCGCAGCAGGTTGAGCAGCTCCTCGGCCCGGTTGGCGCTGGCGGCATCGACGAAGATCCAGTTGGCGCGGGTGTCGATATAGGCGTGGACGCTGGAGGAGCGGCTGAAGGCCCGCGGCAGGCAGTCCTGGATGATCTCGTCTTTCAGGTTGAGGCGTTCCTTGCGGTACACCTTGCGCCCCTGGCCCGCCTCGATCTCCCCCACCTTAGTCTCAAGCAGCTCGCGCACCACCGTGGAGGGCAGCAGTTTTTCCTCGCGCCTGAGCTTGAGCAGCAGGCGACCGGCGGCGGCGTGGACAAGCGCGCCAGCATCTCCCCCCAGGGGCGGCACCCAGCCCAGGGACAGGGCCTGGGATTTGGCGCAGGGCGCAAAGGCGTGTTGGGCCAACTGTGCGCCCAGCTGCTCCGGCGCGAGGGTGAAGGGACTGGTCAGGCGGTAAGCCCGGATATTCTTGAACCACATACGCTGCTGCTGACTCCGGCAAAGGGCGGGGATTGTACCCCACTGGCGGCCCGCCGCCACCCGCCACCCCCGCGTTTGGTCCGTTAAGCGTTTGGGGTCAGCCGCCACCGAAAATACGGGCATGTACAATTAATTGTGCTGGGGGCCGGGGGGTGTCGTTGTCTGTGGCGCGTCAACAGGCTTTAATTTGCGCTCTTTCAACTCACGACCGCAGGCCGCGCCCTGCGGCAAGAGGTGCAGCACCATGTCAGCCACCGCGAAGACCATGCCCTCACGGCCCCGCAAGTTGCGTGATGTCACGCAATGGGACCGGGAGACCGATGTAGTGGTCGTCGGCCTGGGCGGCGCCGGCGGATGCGCCGCCATCGAGGCGGCTGACGCGGGCGCCGAGGTCATCGTGTTCGAGCTGGCCAGCGCAGCCGGCGGCTCCACCGCCCTGTCCAGTGCCGAGATCTACATGGGCGGCAGCGGCGGCACCCGGGTGCAGCGGGCCTGCGGCTTCGACGACAGCACTGAGGACATGGTCACCTACATGATGCTGTGCGCCGGACCCCAGGCGGACGAGGCAAAGATCCGCAACTACTGCGAACGCAGCAGCGAGCACTTCCAGTGGCTGGTGGACCTGGGCGTGCCCTTCAAGGACAGTTTCCACGAGGAACGGGCCATCATGTGTCTCACCGACGACTGCCTGCTCTACACCGGCAGCGAGAAGGCCTGGCCCTTTGCCCAGCAGGCGAAACCCTGCCCCCGGGGCCACAACCTGCAGGTGGAAGGCGACAACGGCGGTCCGCTGCTGATGAAAATCCTGCTGCAGCAGGTGTCGCGCCGCGATGCCATCACGGTGGAATACGACACCCGCGCCCTGACCCTGATCGTGGATGACAGCGACGCGGTGGTGGGACTGGTGGTGCGCCAGGACCAGAAAGAGCTCAATGTGCGAACCCGCCAGGGCGTCATCCTCTGCGCCGGGGGTTTCGTGATGAACGAGGAGATGGTGCGCAAGTACGCCCCAATGCTGACAAAGGGCAACACCCCCATTGGCAATCCCGGCGACACCGGCACCGGCATCCTCATGGGCATCGCCGTCGGTGGCGCCGCCATCAACATGCACGAGGGTTTTGTCAGCCTGCCCTACTACCCGCCCGCGGACATGACCCGGGGTATCGTGATCAACGACAAGGGCCAGCGCTTCATCAACGAGGATGTCTACCACGGCCGGCTGGGGGCCTTTGTGCTGGGCCAGGTGGCCGAGCGCATCTACTTTATCGTCACGGTGGAGCAGTACGGAAATTATGAAAAAGTGAGCTACCTGGGGGCGCCCGTGGCGGGCACCGGGGAGACGGTGGAGGAACTCGAACAGGAGCTGGGCCTGCACCCGGGCACCCTGCAGTACACCCTTGCCGTTTACAACGAAGACTGCGCCCGCGGCGAGGACAGCCTCTACCACAAGGCGGCGGAGTGGCTCACACCGCTCGAACCGCCACTGGTTGCGCTTGACATCACCCCGGGCCGCGGCGCCTTCGTGCCCTACTTCACCCTCGGCGGCCTGGATACCCGGCCCAGCGGCGAAGTGGTGAACACCCAGGGCGAGGTAATACCCGGCCTCTACGCCGCCGGCCGCACGGCCTGCGGGGTAGTGCGCCGCGCCGAGGGCTACAGCAGCGGCATGTCGGTGGGGGATGCCACGTTCTCCGGTCGCCTGGCGGGCCGACAGGCCGCGCAGGCGCCGCGCCGCTGACAGGGGC
>JBFZEF010000080.1:0-8762 GCA_041307045.1 Halioglobus sp. | reverse complement strand
GTCAGTCCCACGGAGGGGTAGATGTCGCCGTCAACCAGGGGCCTGAGCCATCTCTCCTTCTGCATCTGGTTGCCATAGCGATGCAACATGATGGAATCCTGCATCGAGATAGAGCCAACCGCCTGCTGCCCGAACCCGGAGCGACCGATCACCTCGTTCATATAAACGAAATCCATGAAGGGCAGGCCGCCACCGCCAATCTCCGCCGGGTGGCCCAGTGCCCAGAGCCCGAGCGCCTTCGCGCGCGCCTTCAGGTCGGCCATGGCCTTTGCAGCCGCTTCACCGCCTGCTTCAAGCAGGGGCTCCAGCGGGATCACCTCGCCGTTGATAAACGCCTGGAAGCGCTGTTTCAACGCAGCGACTGCCGCCATCCTTTCATCTGCAACCGGGGTTTCAGTCATCCTGTATTCCTCTATTTGTCTGGCATCTGCGAATGTCAGCTCAGCGGCTACCGGCCGCCGTGTCTGCAAGCGACGGCGGCTTACCCGGCCGCGGCGATATCCAGGCTGTCCTGCAGTGCCCGCTTCACGAACTTGCCGCTGGCGTTGCGCGGCAGTGGCTCGTCCAGTATCCAGATGTAGCGCGGCGCCTTGTAGGCGGCCAGCTGGGTTTTGCAGTACTCGCGCAGCTCAGCCACGCTGGGGCGGGCGCCCGCGGCCGGGTAAATGGCCGCGCCCACCTCTTCCCCCAGGCGCTCGTCGGGTACCGAGAACACGGAACACTCGGCCACGGCCGGATGCCTGTACAGGGCGGTTTCCACTTCTGAGCAATACACGTTTTCCCCGCCGCGCAGCACCATTTCCTTGGCGCGGTCGACCAGGAAGATGAAGTTGTCGGCATCGACATAACCGATATCGCCGGTGCGCAGCCAGCCGTCGACGATGGTCTGGGCGGTGGCATCCGGCCGGTTGAGGTAGCCCTTGATCACCTGGGAGCTGCGGACGCAGATTTCCCCGGTGGCACCGGTGGGCAGTGTGTTGCCCTCCCGGTCGATACACTTCACATCGAAGATCGGCAGCACCAGGCCGGCGCTTGTGGGTTTGTCGGACAGGAAAAAACCTGACGATGTGCTGATCATGCCGCAGGTTTCGGTCATGCCATAACCCTGGCCAGCCTGCGCTCCCCGTCCGGCGCTATCGATCTTGCCGATCAGGTCCGGTTGCACCGGGGCGCCGCCGCCATTGAGCGAGTTGAGGGTGGAGGTGTCCCTGGTGGCAAAATCGGGGTGGTTGATAATCTCCCGGCTCATGGTGGGCACGCCACTGAAGATCGTGACCTTCTCCTGCTCGATGAGACGCAGAGCCTCGCCCGCATCCCACTTGTGCATATGCACCAGTTTGCCGCCGCCGATGGTCGCGGTCTGGGCCATGCAATTGTTGGCGGTGACATGGAACAGGGGCGTGGCGATGATCGAGGCCAACTGGGTTTTGCCAGCGCCGAGCAGCGCGGGCGGCTCCTTGCCCAGGGCCCTGGCCTGGGCGGTTGCCTGCGACATGGTGCCGAATACCACGCTGAGGATGTTGTTTACGCAGCCCCGGTGGGTCAGTTGTGCGCCTTTCGGCGCGCCGGTAGTGCCGGAGGTATAGAAGATACAGGCGTCGTCATCGGCATCGATACTGGCATCGGGCATGATGGCATCCGCCGCCAATACCTCGCTCCAGGGCGAGGCCCAGGCCGGCGCAGCGTCCACCCGCACCGCCACCACTTGCATGCCGGGGAACTCCGCCCTTATCCCCTCGAAGCGCGCCAGGCGTTCGGCGTCGCAGATCAGCAGCCGGGTGCCGGAATCCTTCAGGCCGTATTTCAACTCATCCGGTACCCACCAGGCGTTCACGCCCACAGAGACCGCGCCGATGCTGGCGATGGCCCAGTAGGAGAGCATCCATTCCGGGAAATTGCGCATGGCGATGGCCACCCGGTCGTGGCAGCCGATGCCATTGGCGACCAGCCAGTTGGCAATGCGGGCAACCTCCTCGTGGGCCTGGGCATAGGTCCAGCGCTCATCCTGGTACACCAGGTAATCAGCATTGGCATGGCCCGCCGAGCTCAGCCAGATGTCGCGCAGGGAGTTGGGCGCCATGGCCCAGGCCTTAACCGGGTGGCCGCCGACCTCGACCTCCGCGATGCTGAACATCTGGCCCGGAGCGGTCATCTCGGTGACGGTTTCTTGCAGTTCCTTATACATATTATGGTTACTCCAGCAGTGGGACCTGGCATGCCCGGGAGTCGCCCATTCTGCACTGCCGGCCGCGGCTTGCAAAGAGCACTGGTCGAGTGCGCCGCAGTCGATTACCTGCGCCGGTCGATTTATTGCATCAGCGCTAGAAACTGTATCTTGCCGTGACCCCGTAGGTGCGCGGTGGCTGCAGGAATTGCGCCGTCATGCCCGTCAACAGAAAGGGCGCCGCGGCGAGGGTGGAATAGGATTCGTCGGTGATATTCCTCGCCCAGATGGCCGCATCCCAGCTGTCGTTACGCCAGCCCAGGCGCACATTGACCAGTTCCCTGTCCTGCTTCGCCTCGGGTGGCTGGTAGGTGGGGTTGGTGTAGTGATCACCCATAAAACTGTAATCGGTGCGCAGGTAGGCGTTGCCCCCTGCAACCGGCAGCACCAGGGTAGCCGCGAGGCTGCCGCTCCAGTCGGGTGCCAACACCACATTGAACTGCTCCAGTTCACCCTCGGAGTATTCCGCATCCAGGTATTGCACACCGCCGTCGAGGATCAGGTTGGGCAGGGGCAGGGCGGTGAAACCCAGGTCGATGCCCTGGGTGGTGGCCTTCGCGGCATTGCTGACATAGGTGCCCGCGCCCACCGGGAGCTGCGCCAGGAATTGCAGGTCATCGAATTCGGAATGAAAAGCGGTGGCGTTCAGCTTCAGCCGATCATGGAACAGTTGGCTCTTGACCCCCAGCTCGTAGTTGTTGGTGGTTTCCTCGCTGAACTCCAGGTTGCCGGAAGGCGCGCCAGGGGCGTTGAAGCCGGGCGATTTAGCGCCGGTGGCAGCGGCAGCAAACACCATGGTGTCCGCGCTGACAAAGTAGCGCAGGCTGGCCAGCCACGTGACACTGTCCTTGTTGAGCTGCGACTCGCCTCCACCGGGGGTGGCTATCAGCTCCACGAAGGTGGGAATGCCGGGAATCGTTGCGGCGGGTGCGCTGGAGAAGGTTTCAACATAGCCGTCCACCGACTTTTCCTCGGCGGTGTAGCGCAGGCCCAAGGTCAGCAGCCACTCCTCGGTAAAGCTGTAGGTCGTCTGGCCGAAGGCCGCATAGGCATCGGTCTCATACTCTCCCACGGAGGCGATATAGTCCCCCGGCGCGGCTATCAGCGCAATCTGTGGCCCGAATGTCAGCCTGCCAACGGTTACGATGTCCTCGCCCAGTAAGGTAAAGGGTTGGGGGTTGTCCCGCTTGTTTTCCTCGTGCAGGTAGTACAGGCCGCCGAGGTACTGCAGCGGGCCCTCCAGGTCGCTGCTGAGGCGAAACTCCTGGGAGAAGGCGCTGCCACTGGTTTTGTCATCAACGAAAAACAGGATATCGAACTGGGAGCGATCGGCATCGGCGGCGGATGTGAAATCGTAAGCGTTCCAGGCGCTGAGCGATGTCAGCTGGAACTGCTCCAGCGCATAATCCACGGTCAGGATCGCCATATCCGAGTTCATGGTGAACTCGGTGCTCTGGTCGATGTTGTTCTCCCAGTCATAGGCATCGTTCTTGGGTACTGGCAGGCCGCTGGCCGCCAACAGCCCGAGCAAGGTATCGGTCTGCAGTGCATCCGCGGCGCAGCAGCGGTCGTCGCGGTCCACGTGACTGCCGGTCAGCATGACGCTGAGGTCATCACTGGGCTGCCATTGCAGCTTGCCGCGCAGGTTCCAGCCGTCCTCGGACATCTGGTCAGGCCCGGTATCGTTTTCCAGCCAGCCGTCCTGCTGGCGCCAGTTGCCCGCGAACAGGTAAGCGAACTCATCATTAACCGGCCCGGTGAGGGATGCGGTGTACTGTTGCAGGCCGTAATCACCCGCGGTGGCCTGTAAATAACCGCCGGTTTCCTCGAAGTCCGGGTCTTTGGTTACCACGCTGATAACGCCCGCGTTGGCATTCTTGCCGTACAGGGTGCCCTGTGGTCCCTGCAGGACTTCTACACGCTCGATATCGGTCAGGTCTGACATGCCAAGGCCGGAGCGGCCCAGGTAAACCCCGTCGACAACAAAGGCGACTGAGGCTTCCAGGGCTATATTGTTCTGGGAGGTGCCGATGCCGCGAATCCGGATGCCGGTGGCAAAGGGGCTGAGGTTGGTGGAGACGGTCAGGGTCGGTACCAGTTGGGCGATGTCCGCCAGGTTCACCACGCCCGCGTCCTGCAGGGTGTCCGCGGTAATGGCATTGACGGTGACAGGAATGTCCTGCAGGCTCTCAGTGCGTTTGGTGGCGGTGACGATGACTTCTTCCAGCGCGCCGGATTGTGCCATGGCGGGTGCGCCCGTGAGCGCGAGGATGACGGCCGTTGCCAGCGCTGTGGCGATGTTCCCGGCTGCCCTGATCAGCGGGCAGATTGCGTCGGCCTGCTGGTGCGTTCGTCGATTCATGGCAGGGTGATCCGTTATGTCGTTGTTATGGCCTGGAACGCTACATGATGGCACAATATGTGTCAATATAATCAGGCCCATCACCCTGTCCGACCGTGGAGTGAGCACTACCTATGAAAGTTGAAAATGCGGTGTACCCCAACAAGGAGCAAATGGCGGGCTTTCTCGAGCCCGGCCACGACGGCCCGATCTACATGGTCAACCTGCTGCGCTTCAAGGATAGGGCGCAGTACAAGGATGGTCGCGAGACCGACCTGACGGGCAGGGAGGCCTATAACCTGTACGGGGATGCCGTGAGCCAGTTGCTGCCAAAATTTGGCGGCGGTGCCGTGTTCATGGCCGAGGTGTCGCGCCTGAGCCTGGGGGAAGTGGAGGACCTCTGGGATGTGGTCGCCATCGCCCGCTACCCCTCGAAACAGGCCATGCTGGAAATGATGATGTCGCCTGAAATGCAGGAGATCGGCGTGCACCGGGCAGCGGGCCTTGCCGGCCAGCTCAATATCGAAACAGTGGACGCCGCCGGGCTCTGGTTGGGGCAGGCCGGCGTTGCGGGGAAGTGACCATGTCCAGTCCGATCCTGCCCCATCTCACTCGCGTTATAACCAGCCGTCGCCTGCGGGACCTGCGGCGGCGCCGCGCCGAACGGCGCCGGCTGCGCAACAAACAGCCGCATCGGGTGACGGTTTACCTGCGCATCAACGATCCCTACAGCTATGTGCTGTTGCAGGTGCTGGCGACGCTGGCGGAGCGCTATCCGCTGCAGTACGACTTTCGCACGGTCCTGAACCTGCAGCCGGATATGTACCCGGCGCCGGCAATGTGGGAACGCAATGCCTTCCAGGACGGGGCTTACCTGGCAGCGCTCTACGGGCTGGAATTCCCTGCGGCAAGGCCTGCCAGCACTTCCGGGCGCGATGCGCAGCTGACCGCGCAGTTGCTGCACTGGGAATTGCAGCCGGGCTATCTCGACAACGCCTTGGCGCTGTTCAGTGCGTACTGGCACGAGCGCAGTGCGCAGTTGGAGGCGCTGCTCGACCCGCGCGTGTCCGGCAATGTGGAGTGTTACCAGCATCACCTGCGCGCCAATGAGAACCTGCTCAAGGCCAACGGCCACTACCTGAGCGGCATGCTGCACTATGGCGGCGAGTGGTACTGGGGCCTGGACCGGCTGGAGCACCTGGAGCGCCGGCTCAATGAAATGGGCCTCGCCCGGGGTGGCGCCCGGGTGGAGTTCGACAGGACTTATCGGGATTTCTGTCGCCTGGGCAGCGCCGATCAGGTAGCGGACGCGCAGCGCGCCATCCCCATCATCATTTACTTCTCGATCAGGAGTCCCTACTCCTACCTCGGCCTGGTCAGGGTGCGGCAGCTGGCCGCCCACTACCGGATTCCGCTGGTGGTCAAACCGGTGCTGCCCATGGTCATGCGCCGCATGCAGGTGCCCAGGGCCAAGAGCAGCTACATTCCCGCGGACGTCAAAAGGGAAGCGGATAAATTCGGCATCGATTTCGGTTTTATCGCCGATCCGCTGGGCAGGGGTGTGGAGCGCTGCTACGCGCTGTACGACTTCGCCGAGGCCGCCGGCAAGGGACAGGAATTCCTCGAAAGTTACGCCCGGGGCGTTTGGGCCGAGGGTATCCGTTCCGATACCGATGCCGGGCTGAAACAATTGGTGGAGCGGGTGGGGCTGGACTGGTCCCGGGCGCAGGGCCTGCTGCAGGCCGATGGCTGGCGCCTGTGGGCCCAGGAGAACCTGGCGGAGCTTTATTCCCATGGGTTGTGGGGGGTGCCGAGTTTCAACTACGGCCAACTGAACGTATTCGGGCAGGACCGCCTCGATTGCATTGAACGCGCTATCGTGGCAGGCAGCTCAGGCGCAATATCAGCAGGGAGATAGCGATGGCGGCAGACTACATTCTCTACGGCGGCGATCATTCCTATTACACCGGGAAGGTGCGGGCCTATATGCGTTTCAAGGGTCTCGACTGGGAAGAGGCGACGGCCTCCAGGGCAGTCTACAAATCCACGATCCTGCCGCAAATCGGTGCGGCGATCGTGCCTGTGCTGGCTACCGCCAACGGGCAGTTCGTGCAGGACACCACCGACATTATCGATTTTCTCGAGGCGGCTCACCCCGCTGTTTCCGTCTACCCGGACACGCCGGTGCAGAAACTGGTAGCGCTGATGCTGGAGCTGTATGGCGACGAATGGCTGGTCATTCCCGCCATGCATTACCGCTGGAGCGTGCTGGAGCAACAGCGCGAGTTCATATTCGGGGAATTCGGCAGGATGAGCGCGCCGGATGCAAGCCTCGAGGAGCAGCTGGCCATCGGCGAGCGCACCTCCGCCATGTTCCGGGGCTCGATAACTGGGCTGGGAATTACCGAGCAGACCGCGCCGGGAATAGAACAGGCCTATCTCGAATTCCTGGACCAGCTGGACGCGCATTTCAGCCAGTACGATTTCCTGCTGGGCTCGCGCCCCTGTATCGGGGATTTCGGTTTCATGGGCCCACTGTACGCTCACCTGGGTCGCGATCCGGTGCCGAAAGCAATCATGCAGGAGCGGGCGCCGAATGTTTACGCCTGGGTGGAACGCATGAACAACCCCGTGCCGCTCTCCGGTGAGTGGCTCGCGGATGATGAGATCCCGGTAACACTGCTACCGATCCTGCGAACGATGTGTCGCGACCAGTTGCCCGATGTGCTGGACGTGGTTCGCCACAACGCCGCCTGGCTGCAGCAGAACCCCGGCGGGAATATACCCCGCTACCTGGGCATGCATCCCTTCCAGACCGGGAGCGCGCGCGGTGAGCGCCTAGTGCACAGCTATGCCCAGTGGATGTTCCAGCGGCCCTGGGCGCATTACCACGCACTTCTCGCAGCAGATCGGACGGCGGCAGATGTCCTGCTGCATGCCATCGAGGGTTACGCGGCCTTGAATGCTGAAATCGTCCACTGGGTAGAGCGCAAGACGGGGCAGCTGGAGTTGGTGGAGGCTGCCCGATAGTGTTTGCCGGTGGTGCGACGGAAGTGCTGCACTGTGAACGTGCAGGCGCTGCTACTGGTTAAATACGGGCTTTCTTTTTTCCAGGAAGGCCCTTATGCCTTCCTGGGCATCAGGGCTACCCAGGGTTGCCTTGACTGCCCTGCGCTCGGCCTGCAGCAGTTCCTCCAGCGACCTGTCCTGCGAATTCACAACGACTTCCAGTACCCCACGCACGGCCAGGGCGGGCTGCATGGCCAGTTCCTGGGCGAGTGCTACAGCGCGATCCTTCAGCTCCGCGAGCGGCCAGATCTCATGTGCGAGGCCGATGCGGAGGGCTTCAGGCCCCGTAATTTTCCTGCCGCGCAAAATCATATCAACCGCGTGATTGGGGCCGACACATTTGCTCAGGCGGGCGCTGCCGCCCCAGGCGGGCACAGTTCCCAGGTCCATCTCCGGTAATCCTATCTGCGCGCCCTCAGTGGCGGCGAGGCGAAAGTGGCAGCCCAGCGGCACTTCCAGCCCGCCGCCCAGGCAATACCCGAATAGCGTGGCTACCCAGGGCTTACCCATAGTCTCGATGGCCCTGATAACGCGTAGCCGTTGGTCGAACAGGGCATCCTCGCCACCCTTGCGCTCAATGCCGGCGGCGAGCTGCTTCAGGTTCATGCCCACCGAAAAGTTGTCCAGGCCCTGTCCCGTGAGTACCACGGCGCGGATGGTGTGATCGGCCGCGATCTCGCCCACAAGCACTTCAAGCTGGTCGATGAATTCCAGGCTCATGCGGTTGTAGGGCGGGTCGTTGATGGCAATTATCGCCACGGCGCCCTGGCGTTCCAGCAGTAGCGGTTCTGGCATAGATGTAACTCCCCTTTGATGTGCATGAGCAGTATGCCGCTGAAGCGGGGTAGTGAGAAGTCGGGTTGCGGGCGTAAATGCAGGCAAACGCGCAGCCCTGAAAATGGAAATGGCGAAAGTCGGCATTTGCCCTAGTGGCAGGGCTGTCTGTGCATCAGTTCACACCGAGCATTTTGTTATCCGCATGAAACGGCAGGCCCTGGTTATGTCGGGCGCATGCATCCAGTACCGGCAGGCGCCACAGGGGCTCCCAGATGCCATGGGTTTCCAGTAGCTGCCGGCTCGCAACGCTGGCCGGCGGTGGCAGGGCCGTGAATTCATCGCGCAATTGCT
>JBFZEF010000079.1:0-5348 GCA_041307045.1 Halioglobus sp. | reverse complement strand
GCCCGAGGACCGGGAAATCGATGGTCTCGACCAAAGCGCGCTGCTCCTCGGCCAGTCGACCAGGTCGGCGCGTGAGAGCGTGCTGCTATTCTCGGGACCGACGCTGCTGGCGGTCAAGTGGCGGCGCTTCAAGGTCTTCATGACCGGCGACGATCCGGCGCCCAGGGATCGTCACTGGGAGCGCTTGTGGGCGCCGCGCGCCTTCAACGTGGAACAGGACCCGCGCGAGGAGAATGATATCGCGACGAATAACTTGTGGCTGCTGGAACCCGTGATGCGGGAGGTCTATCTGTTTCTGTTCAGCCTGGCGAAGGAAGGACTTATCCTGCCCGGCGGCGAGGAGCCGGAGGATGCCAACGTCGAGATTCCGTTCCAGACGCCCGAGCAGCTCGAGCGTTCGATGTCCGCTATCCGCTGGAATCTCATCAAGTCACGCGTGAAGTCTACATTGGGCGTCGGGGATGACTGAGTTGAGACTCATGGTGTTGAGAAGGGCGACTGCTACCTAGGAGTCGGGAGCCCTGTCTGTAATCTGTTGAAGAAACGCACGATACCCTCTGATCACACTCAAAGGCGCTTCCACCTGCGGATAATGGCCGATAGTGGAAAGCGATTGCCGAAAAGCGGGTTCGCCCACCACCTCCACAAAGCGTGCCACCATGTGAGCGCCCGACACCGGGTCCACCGCGCCATTGATCAGTCCCAGCGGCACCACGCTGCCCTGCAATGCACCCACCCAGCGTTCCCGATTCAATATGCGCTGGGGAATATAGCTGATCAGCTTGTTGAGGGCGCGGCGTCCGTTGTTGTAGTTGATCAGTTGCCAGAATTGATGAATCAATTCGGCTGACGGCTGGGTATCCGGCCCGAATACCTTGCCCATGGTGCGTTGCAGCTGCTTCTCTGTCATAAGGCTGCTGAGCAAGGACCCAAGCGGAGTCAGCATCATTTTCTGGATCAGGCGAGCATGGTGGGTTTCCGGAAACAGTCCGCCGTTAAGCAGGCAGCAGGAGAGCCACTGCTGCGAGGCCAGCGCATTCTGTCGCGCCAACAGCTCCTGCGCCACGGTGTCACCGTAGTCGTGGGCCAGCACATGGAAGCGTTGCAAGCCCAGCTCTGCCACCAGGGCCTCGACGATATCAGCCTGTTCGGTGATCAGGTAGGGGTGGGGATACGGTTTTTCGGAGAATCCCATGCCCAGCAGGTCGAGGGCTACCAGCCGAAAGTCGGCACTCATGTCTGCCCACAGGGCCTCCCAATCCCAGCTCGAGGTGGGGTAACCGTGGATCAGCAGCACAATGGGCGCGTTAGGGCGCCCATTATCCAGGGTGAAGATCCGGCGATCGCGCAGGGTGCGCCACTGTCCCATTGCCTGCCATTGGTCGGGGGAATACTGCATAAGCGGGTCTCCGGGTCCTGGTGGCAAACGGCTTTGATCCCGTAAGTGGCTGAACAGAGCCTTTAGAATCTTCCGAGAAAGAAAGGAATCAACATGGCATTGGCCAGGTCGATGAAGAATGCGGACACCAGTGGCACGATAATGAATGCCTGGTGGGAGGCACCGAAGCGCTGGGTGACCGCCGCCATGTTGGCCATCGCCGTCGGGGTCGCGCCCAGTGTGAATCCGCCGAAGCCGGCCGAAATCACCGCGGCATCATAGCTTCGGCCCATCAGCGGAAACAGGACGAATACCGACACGAACACGGCGAGCGCGAACTGGGCCGCCAGGATGGCCAGGATAGGTCCGGCCAGATCGATGAGGGTCCATAGCTGCATGCTCATCAGTGACATGGCCAGGAAGGTGCCGAGTGCGATGTCCGCGATCAGGGCCATTGACGGGGTTCGCGCTGGCCATCGGGTTCCGGAGAGGGTGGGAAGTCCCTTGGGGATCAGGTTGGTGATCAGGATGCCGGCAAATAGGCAGGTGACGAACAGCGGCAGGCGCAGTCCCAGGTCCAAAATGAATCCGTTGAGCAGATAACCGACTATCACGCACACGTGTATTGCCAGCACGGCGTCCAGAAAGTCCAGGTGGCCGATCCCCGACTTTTTTTGGGCTTCGGTGAAGCCGATATCGCGCACTTCCTGCATCGCCCCTGGCGATGGGGTCAGGCGGTAGCGGCCAATCAGCAGCTTCGCTGTTGGCCCACCCATCAGACTGGCGAGGATAAGGCCGAGAGTGGCACAGGCGATGCCGATCTCCTTGGCGTTGGCAATGTCCTGCTGTTCGATGAAGTGGGGAGCCCAGGCAATGGTGGTGCCGTGGCCGCCGATGAGGGACACGGTACCGCCGAGTACTCCGACCGCGGTCGGCAGGTCGAAAAGCGCAGCCACTCCAATACCCGTCAGATTCTGGGCGACCATGAAGCACAGGGTGATCGCCAGCAGGATAAGCAGCGGTTTACCCCCGGACAGGAGATCGCGTGCGCTTGAATTGATACCGATGGTAGTGAAAAAATAAACCAGCAGAACGTCCCGAGCCTGTAAATCGAACTGGATCTCCAGGTCGGAAACGAAGTAGAGCAAGCCCAGCAGGATGGAGGCCAGAAGCCCCCCTGTGACCGGTTCCGGAATACTGAATTCGCGCAGCAAGCTGAACCGGTCGTTGAGTCGTTTGCCGATAAAAAGGACGATGATGCCGATGGTGACGGCGAGGAAGGACTGGACCTGGACTATCCCGCTTTGAAATTCCATAAGTCTTCTCTGCTACAGGTTGCGGTAGACACCGTTCCAACCGGCACCTTCGGGACTGCTACCTGGCAGCCGCCGGCATGGATGCGAACAGGTTAAGCCCGAGACGTTCGGACAGGAATCGCAGGGCCAACTGGCCCTTGACGCTGTTACCGGATTCATCCAAAGGGGGCGCAAAGCTGGCAAGACCGCATTTGCCAGGCACCACGGCGATCATCGCCCCGCTGACGCCGCTTTTACCCGGCAAGCCGGTTTCGTACAGCCAGTCCCCGGAGTTCTCGTAGAGCCCTGCAGTCACCATCACCGCCAGCACATGCTGGCAATGAATGGCATCTATGACCTTATCATGCGTGAGCGGATTCACGCCACCGTTCGCGAGAGTTGCAGCCATAACGGCGAGATCCCGAGTCGTCACCGCCAGGGAACATTGCCGGGTATAGATATCGGTCGCTTCCAGCGGATCACAGTAGATGCGATCGTAGGCTCGCAGCAGACCCGCGAGCCCCTCATTATGGGCGTTGGCCGCAGTCTCCGAACGATAAACCTCCTCGTTCAGGTGCAATTCGCGCCCGGCAAAGCGCGAGAGTTGCTCGCGGATAAATTGCCACTTGTCATCTGCTGTTGCGACAGGCGCAAGGCTTGTTGCAGAGATGGCACCTGCGTTCACCATTGGATTGGAAAGGCCTTCGCTGGTCCGTTCAACTGCGATGACGGAGTTGAAGGGCTGCCCGGTGCTGTTCACTCCCAATCGCTGGCGCGCCTCGTCCTCGCCAATTACCTGGCAGATCAGCGCGAAGACGAAAGGCTTGGAGACGCTTTGTAGTGTGAAGCTCACGTCCGAGTCGCCGGCGCAGAAGCCGGCACCCGAGGTATCAATGACACTGATGCCGAACAGATCCTCCGGAACAGATGCGAGCGCCGGGATGTAGTCGGCATTTTTTCCCTCTGCAATGGCTCGGTAACGCTGGTGCGCCTCGGTGACGAGGGAGCTGACAAAACCGGTATCGTCAAGCCTGCCATTGGCCACGCGGGGCCCCACCGTCAACACCGCCTTATCCTCCAAAGGCGCTGGACTCTACGCCGGGCCTGCCGGGGGAAGCTCCCAGGCAAACCGTGGCAGCGCCCGAAAGGCTTGTTGCAAGCCATCGCCCCAGGCCTGGGAAAGGGCCTCAAGTTCAGGCCCATCGGCTTCCAGGCTGAGCTTCTGGGACAATGACAATGCATCCCGTGGATAGATGGCCAACTCGAATGGAGGCGCCACCGTCAGATTGGAGCGGGCAGTGGCATCCAGCGAGATAAGGCAGAGCCGGGCGCCGTCATCGAGTGACAGGGCCGGAGCAACGAAACGGTCCAGGGTGGGCTTGCCGAACTTGCTCTCACCAATCTGCAGGTAGGGGGTCTCGGCCGTCGCCTCGATGAAATTAGCCTGTGGGTAGACCAGGAACAGGCCGTGGGGCCTGCCGGCGATCTGTCCGCCCAGGATAAAGGTCGCCTCAGGACTGACGCCGCTCTGCCGCAGTGCCGGGCCATAGTCATTCTGGCTGGCGAGGCTGAGTTGACCGATATAGGCAGCGGCCTCGAACAGATAATTGACGCTCGCCAGCGTGACCGGCGGGGATCCAGCGTGACCGTCCGGTTGCGGGGGGCGTTCGAGGTCCCGTCGAATGCGGTGCAGCACATCCTGGGTGGTGGCCAGGCTTCCGGCAGCCAGCAGTATGAATAGCCTGTCCGGAGCAGGCTGTAATACATGTAGCTTACTGAACGAAGAGATGTAGTCGACACCCGCATTGGTGCGGGAATCCGATGCCATGACCAGTCCTTGATCCAGGCAAAGTCCTACACAATAGGTCATCTTGAACAACCTCTTTTGGGGGGGTGGGCAGTATAGGAAGTGAAAACCGTACACGTCCAGCTGATTTTCTGCTTGTGTATTTTGAGGCCCGGGTAGAAGTCGACCATTGTTGTGCGCCTTTCTTCGATTTGGACGACGGCAGAAGTGTGGGCCCGTATGCCAGCGGGGTAGGATCCGGGAGAGGCGAGATCGAGACCACTGGAGTACACTGAGCATAAACTCCAATGAGGCGAGGTAGATGGATCATGGCTATTGGTAAGCTGGCGCGAGGCGGTATAGCCGGTTTTCTATTGCGCTGGGCATCCGGCCTGCGCTTTCCCTATCTTTTTTTAATCACGGCATTATTGTTTGTCTTCAACCTGCTTGTCCCGGATTTCGTGCCAGTGGTGGACGAACTGATTATGGGACTGGTAGCACTGACGCTGGCGAGCCTGAGAAAGAGGCCCGCGGAGGCGAGTAGTGCGAAACTGCCACCGGGGGACTCAAAGCCCGGCAACGTAGACGGTAAATAGACACCGGAACTCTCGCGGCCGGGTTGCAGGATTGAGAGACCCTTCCGGGAACCGGGCCTTGCATGTTGCTTACGAGTACCTTTAGAAGAGAGGTCCGCAGGCCTATAAGGGGGAGACATGGCGATTGAATATGATGTACTGAGTGAACGAGCCATGAGTGGAAATGACCGTTTTCACACCGCGCGAAATCTGAAAACGGATGTTCGAGGGGTATTCATCAAGGCGGTTGAGCGCTCCCTCAATGAAGGATGGAAGCTTCAGGGAGGCGTCGCCACCGATAACCAGGGCTATCT
>JBFZEF010000077.1:0-9497 GCA_041307045.1 Halioglobus sp. | reverse complement strand
AGGCCGGCAGCCATTTTTGACGGGGTTGAAACCAGTTTCTTGCTCATAAAGTGTCCCTTTGTTCGGATGCAGGTCGTTTACACTTCCACTCTTCTTGCGGTTCGGCGGATTGCGCGAATTTTACCCCATTTCGGCTGTTGCCATGCCTTCTGTAGCGGGTATTGGTAATATTTACCAAGCTATTGCGAGCGCCTGGCAGCAACCCTTGTGCCGTGTGCGCAGCGTAAAAAGGGTTGAGTTACGAGGTAGACCACAGAGGTATGGATCAGTATCTGGAACTGCTGCTGCTGTCGGCCGGCGGCCTGTCGCTACTGGGCCTGGTCGGCGCGGTCGTGGGCGTGCCCTGGGTGGTGGCCCGCTTGCCGGCAGACTACTTCAACCAGTCCCAGCGTGCGGTATGGCGCGAGTGGGGCGGTGAGCCCTGGTTCGCCCTGTTGCTGGGCGGCATCAAGAACCTGGTCGGCGCGCTGCTGGCGCTGCTGGGGGTGGTGATGCTGGTGACCCCGGGCCAGGGCCTGCTGACCCTGCTGGTGGGCCTGCTGCTGATGAATTTTCCCGGCAAATACCGCCTGGAGCGATGGCTGGTCGGGCGCCGCGGCGTATTGACCGCCCTCAACTGGCTGCGCCGCCGCGGCGGGCATCCTCCCTTTGAGCCACCGACGTACTAATCCCGCTTCCATCGCTTTATAATTGGCCTGCGGCACGCTCCCCGAGGATTTGCTTCCATGCTCGAAAAAATGGTTTCAATCGGTTTTGACCTGGCAACCCTGCCTGTGCGCATGACGCTCAGGGGGGCAAAGGCCGCGATCGCCATGCCCGGCGATATCGAGCACATCCTGGGCGAGATTCGCCAGGTCTCGAATGAGGTCGCCAGGGAGATCGAGCTATTGATAAACAGCGTCGACGCGGAAATGAGCCAGAAAACGGCCCACCTGAGCCCGGCCCAGAAGCAGCAGGCCGCGAGCCTGGCCCTCGGCGCCGCGGAGCAACACCTGAGTATGGCGGCGGTGAATCTCCTGCGGGCCCTGTGGCTTGCCATGGAGTCGAACCGCAGTCTCCGCAACCGGCGCGACACGGTCATTATCGAGCACGAGGGTTAGTGCGCCAGCATCGCCTGTAAGCTGTCGAGCGTCGCCGCGGCGGCAGTGGTCAGCGGAATCTGCGCCAGCACGAAGCGGTCTGGCCGCACCAGGGTTATCGCCGGTTCAGCGTTTCGCAGAAAACCCGCCAGTGACAGGTCATTGCCGCAATGGCATGGTTCGTAAAGCGTCGGCGCCAGTGCCCGCCACAGGGGATGCGACGCAACCTCCACCGGCACCGCGGCGGCCCCATGAAGCAGTGCGGAAAAACCCGGACCCAGTAACTCATCGAGGAGTATGTCGCCATCGCCGCCACGTACCAGTGGCTGGGGCAGCATGCGTCCGCCGCTGCCGTCCTGCAGGAACCAGCCCCGGGGCAGGCGCACGTCGCTCAACGGCGCCACGGCGCTGGCACCGAAGTCGGCCGCTGCAGCCGGGTCGGCATTGAGCGCGGCGAACATCGCATCGCGCGCGGCGGCGGCTGCCGGGTCGGTGGGCTGGATCTGGTCCCCCAGCGCAACCGCCAGATCGACCATGGCTTTTGCCGCCTCACGGCGCTCCAGGTCATAGGTAGCCAACAGCCTGGTGGGCAGTGAACGCCCGAGCACCCGCGCCAGTTTCCAGGACAGGTTGCGCACATCGCGGATGCCGGCGTTCAGACCCTGGCCGGCGAAGGGTGGCGTCATGTGGGCGGCGTCACCGGCCAGGAATATCCGATCCACGCTGAAGCGCTCGGCCACGACGGCGCTGAAGCTGTACACGCACTTGCGGTACACCTCGACGCTGGCCGGGTCGGTGTGCTGCGCCAGCAGCCCCCTGATGCGCCCGTCCTCCAGCATGTCCTCGCCGCGCTCGTCACCCACCAGCATCCACTCCCAGCGGCGCTCGGCGCCGGGCCGGATGATGGTCATGGCGGGCCGCCGCGGGTCGCAATAGAAGCGGCAGGCGGGTTCATCCCCCAGGTGTGTGTCCACGGTATCGATGACCAGCCATTGCTGCGGCAGGCGCTCGCCTGTCATCGCAATGCCGAGGCCCTGGCGCACGCTGGAACGGCCGCCGTCGCAGCCCACCATGAAGTCGGCGCGAAGGCGCTGTTCGATGCCCGTGCTGTCGCGCAGCACCGCTGTAACACTGTCGCTGTCCTGCTCGAAGCGCAGCAGTTCGGTGAGGTGGCTTACCGTGACACAGGGGAAGCGTGACAGGCCGCGGAGCAACTGTCGCTCCAGGGTCGGCTGGTCGAAAGTATTCTGCAGGCAGAATCCGTAGGGGCGCGCGGTGAGGTCCGTGGTGAAAAGCTGGACCCCGTCGCCGTTGATGTAGTCGGCAACAAAACCCTGCCGGATATTGCCCAGCACCGTATCAGCCAGCCCCACGGCCTGCAGGGTGCGCAGGGATTCGCCGTCCAGCGCCACCGCCCGCGGCTCCGGCACGCAGCCTGGATTTCGCTCCACCAGTAGCGTTGCAACACCCTCAGACCCCAGCAGGTTGGCCAGGGTGAGGCCGACGGGGCCGGCGCCAACGATGAGTACGCTGGTCCGGGTGGGCAAGCTCATGGCGCTACCCGCGACACGATCCGGTTGCGCTGTGCGCCAAGGTCGATCTGGCCATCGGGGGTTCTGGCCCAGGCCTGCATGTCATCCCCATCCTGCAGGTAATCAGGGTCCTTCAGGGCGTTGTTGATAAACAGCCGCCAGCGTTTGGCATCTGGTAGCAGCCGGGCGATCAGCATCTTGAGGCCGCCGGGCGCCTTCACCGCGGTGCCCCCCGGCGTGCCGGTGACGATCAGGTCGCCGGGCGCCATGTCCTGCAACTCGGACAGTTCTGTGAGCGTCTCCGCAGGCTTGTAGGAGAGGTCAGCGGCGAACGCGCGCTGACGGGTTGCGCCATTCACTGTCAGGCACAGTTCGATCTCATCCAGCCGCGCCAGGTCGGCCGCGTCCACCAGGGTCAGCCAGGGGCCGGTGGGGCCGAAGGTGCGGTAGCTCTTGCCCTTGTAAAACTGCGTCTGGGGCAGCTGCACGTCCCGCGCGGATACATCATTGTGCAACACCAGCGCACCCACGTAGTCGGCGAGGTTGTCCCGGGTCACCTTGACCGGGCCGGTAACCGCGCGGCGCAGCACCAGGCCGATTTCCACCTCGTAGTCCAGCAGGCGCACGTGGGGCGGGCGCACCACGTCGGTATCGGCGGGGGCCATGCAGGACGACGCCTTGCGAAAAAACGTGTTGAAGGGGAGCCGGCCCGAGGCAATGCCTATCTCGCGCAGGTGCGAGGCATAGTTGAGGCCCTGGCAGATCAGCTGGCGGTCGGTTGTGACCGGGCATAGCAGTCGCAGCCCCGCGAGTTCCCTGTCCGGCACTGGATTGGCGGCAGCGGCGCGTGCCATGTCGATGCCGCCCTCCATGAGCTGCGCCGTGCTGGTCGCAGCCACTGCCAGGGTCTGGACGCGAGAGCCCAGCACAAGGCCCCAGCGGGGTGTGCCGGCGTCGTCGAAGCGAATGATATTCAAGGCCATGTGTATGTCTCCGAAAAGTGGCTGTTGTCGTAGGGGTAAGGGTGGCTTGTCCGTCAGTCTGGCAGGCTCTTGCTGCGCAGCGCTGTTGCCAGCAGTCGCAGTTCGCGAACACCGAAGCCGGAATCGGTCAGGAGGTTGCGCAGCAGCTGACCGAGTTCACGCCAGCCCAGCCGCGGGCGCAGAAATGCCTGCGGCACGGGCGGGCCCCAATTGGCGAGGCCGGCGGTGGACATGGCGTGGTAGCCGGTAGGGCGCGCCGCATCGAACAGGTCGCCGTCGGCGAAGTGCTCGAACTTGCGGCCATCCGGCCCGAACCAGTAGTCGAAGATCTGGCTGCCGAGAATATGCCGGCCGATTCCCCAGGCCCGGCGGAAACCCTGCTGCTGCAGGATCTGGCCACCCATGCCTACCTCATCCAGGTCGGGCACTTCAAAGGCCGCGTGTTCGAAATCCAGTACCGGCAGCCTGGCTACCACGAAGGTGTGGTGATCCGCAGGCTCATCACCGCGATCGCAGCGCATGAACGCCACCGCCGGTCGACCGTCAGGCAGCGCCTGCACATCGGAGGGAATCAGGCCGAGGGTGTCGATGTAGAAACGCGCGGTGTCTTCCCAGCGCGGCGTGCCCAGCACCATATGCCCGAGCCGCAGCACGCGGGAGGACCGGCGAGCCGGGCGCTGCGGCGCGTTGATGCGGGATCGGTCCGGGCCGCGGTTGGCCAGCGGTGCCGGACCGCAGGGCGGCAGTTCCCGCCAGTTTTCGAACCAGGCGACCCTTACCTGTACGCCGTTGGGGTCGTGCAGTATTACGCCCGGGGGTTGGCCGGGCAGGTCCTGTGGACAGGGTGCCGGTGCGCCGGCCCGCTGCGCCAGTCGCTCCAGTTCCTGTGGAGACTTTACGGCGAAGGTGGGGCCGATAAACGCGGCGACGCCCGCCCTGCGGTAGATCACCGCCACCGGCGCACCGGCCTCCGCCGCGAAGTGCAGGCTGTCCTGCGGGCCGTTGCTGCACTGCAGTCCGAAGGCCGTGAAGAATGCCCTGGCGCGCTCTGGCTCCGGGCCGGCGAATTCCAGCAACGCCAAGTCATGCGCTTTTACCCAGGGATCCTGCGCCCGCGCAACAAGCTGGTAGAGTGCCCCGGAGTCGGGGTGGGTGGCGGGATTATGCATCGGATATCCATAAAACTTGTTATGTGTCGAAATAAAATACTTGTAAATTTGTCAATTTACAAGTATTTTTTTGCCCATAGTCGCCAGTGAGCCAAGACCCATGCCCGAGACCGCCCAGGCCAGCGCCCCCCGCCGCCAGCAGCAGCGTGCCCTTGATACCCGTGCGGCACTGCTGCAGACCGCCGTCACTGCCTTCAGCGAGAGGGGGTTCGAGAGTGTCTCCGTGCGCCAGTTGGAGGAGGCGGCCGGTGTGAAGCGCGGCCTGGTGGCATACCACTTCGGCGACAAGGAACAGCTGTGGCGGACCGCCGTGGAGCAGTTGTTCACTGCGCTGAGGGAAGACTTTGTGGGGAGGGTGGAGACCCTGGCCGATGTGTCACCGCAGGAGGCCGCGCGCGCGATGGTAAGGGCTTTTGTCCGCTACAGCGCTGCGCATCCGCAGCTCAACCGGCTGATGATGCAGGAGTGTACCAACGAGTCCTGGCGGGTAGCCTGTGTCGTGGGTGAGCACATCCGCCCGTTGCTGCAGACGCTGGCGCAGGCGCTGCCGGCGGCGTCACAGTTGCTATGGGGCGATGGTGACCCGCATCGCTATTACCTGTTTATCGGCGCCGGCGCGTTTGTCTTCAGCGCCGAGCAGGAATGCCGGCAGCTGTTCGGTGTCGATCCACGGGCGGAGGATTTCGTGGATCGACACGCGGACCTGGTTGCAAATCTTCTGCTGCAACACTGATCGCTGCGTAATGCGTGCCGCCTGACGGACGCCGGTCATGCCAGCTGCAGGGCAAACGGCTTCGGCTCACCCTCCCTGACCGGAATGGTATTGCCGATACTGCGCAACACGTTCAGCAGGGCGGGTAGGTGATGGGCGATTATGGGTATGCCGGAGGTCAGCACCGCCGCCGACATATCCCGCTGGGGATCGGCCCAGGCGAATTTGTTGACCAGGCCCACGTGACCGAAAGCCTGTCGGCTGTTGGGCCCCCACACGCCGAAGGGTTCGTCCCCCAGCATGAGGCCGGCGCTGAAGCGCATGGGAATGAAGAGGGTCCTGTCCAGGGTGCGGTTGCCGAATTCCTGTACGGCGCGCGCCACGGTGCGCTCGGAGCAGATGCGCCGGCGGCCCCACTTGCCGCCATTGAGCATCATCTGGAAAAAGCGGCTGGCCTCCTCGGCGGTGCCCGCCAGGTTACCGGCGGGAATGATGGCTTGCTGGAAGCGCGGGTCGTTGCAGATCTCCTCCAGCGACGCGATGTCAGTGCCGAGGGCGCGCTTGATAAAGGCGCTCATCAGCGGCCCCGGCCGCGGCCCGGTGGCATAGGTCTGCGCCAGGTCGTCGCGGTATTCATCTTCTATGCCGTAGCTGAAATACTTCATACCCATGGGTTCGCGGATTTTTCTGGCGATGTAGGCGTTGATGTCCTCGCCGGTAACCTTGCGAATAACTCGCTCCAACACAAAACCGCCCGTGATGGCGTGGTAGGCCAGCTTGGAACCGTCGGTGACGATGGGCTCGGCATCGCACAACAGGTCCCAGGTCTGGTCCTCGTCCCACAGCACTTCCAGGGCGACGTCTTTTGGCAGGCCCGGGATGCCGCCGCGGTGCGCCAGGATCTGGTGGATGGTGATGTTGTCCTTGCCCTTGCGCGCGAACTCGGGCGCGTAAAACGCCACCGGGTCCGAGACATTGATCAGCCCTTCCTCCTGCAGCATGTGCATCAGTAGTGCGGTGATGCCCTTGGACGTGGAGTACAGGCACATCGGGGTGTCGGGCGTCGCGAGCACTTTTTGGCTTTCGGGCCCATCGTTGGGACCATTGCCGCGCACATGCCCGATGGCACGGGACAGCAGCACCTTGCCCTGGTGGCGGATACAGGCAGTGATGGCGGGGTGCACGCCGGTTTTATACATCCGGATGATACTGTCCCAGATGCGGTCCACGTCGGATTGCAACAGGCCAAGCTCCCGGGGATCGACTTCCTTCCTGCTGTCGATGGTGATGACCGAGTCGAGGTCGCGGGGAATGTCGCTCAGGTGAAAAACATGTTTGCGCAGTAGCTTCATTATTATGCTCCCTCCGGGGATTGATAAGGCTGCGATAACGCCATGTTAGGCGCAAGGCACTGCACAGTGCAACGCACCGCCGGGGTGCGCGTTGCGCTGCCGCAGGTACTCGATACGGGATGGTGCTTGCTGCTCATGGAGCCGCAGCTGTGACCAGCCAGACAGCGCACTGCATATCCAGCGCACCCGGCTGAAAATAGGGTTGCAGCGCAGCCTCGATCGCCGGGAACACGGTATCCAGCATAGCCTCGGGTTGGCCCGTGAGCAGCCTGGCCAGCGGGCCGATCTGGGCCAGTTCTCGCGCGGCTTCCGCCAGCTCCCCTGCCTGGCTGGTGCGCAGCGTCGTGACGAAGGGCTGCAGCGCCACCTGGGTGAAACCGGCTCCGCCCAGGATAGCCTCGACCCGCGCCGGATCCGCGAAAGCGAAGGGCCCAGGCGCACCGGGTGGCGGAGGCTCCGGGGGCGGCAGATGCTGCAGGGCCGCCTGCAGTGGAATCCGCACCCACTCGTTGCTTTTCATGGGCTGCCAGCAGCAGAACGCGAGCCGTGCCCCGGGCTGCAGCGCGCGGCGCAGGTTGGCGAAAGCCGCCGTCGGTTCGTCGAAGAACATCACCCCGAAACGGGAAAACAACAGGTCGAAGCTGGCTGGCCCGAAATCATGGGTGGCGGCATCGGCCTGCAGGAATTCGAGTGCCCCCCGGCCCTGCGCCGGCGCCCGGGCATTGCGCCGCGCAACCTCGAGCATGGGCTCGGAGATGTCGACGCCCAGGACGCGGGCGGACTCGCCGAGGCGCTGCGCCAGCATAATGCTTTGGCTGCCGCCGCCGCAGCCGATATCGAGGGCATTCCTGCAGCCCTCCAGTGCCGCATGGTCCAGCAGAGCCTCGCAGATGGGGCGCAACAGGCGCGCCATGGTTTCATCGTCCCTGGCCCAGCGCCTGCCGGCCTCACCGTTCCAGTATTCAAGCTGTTCCGCGTTGCGCATCGAGTTGCTCCTGTTTCGCGTTTCCCAGTATCGGACATCCCGGGGGCTGCCATAGTTGATCAGTATCATGTATTTCTTGATCTGACATCAGCCACAATGACCGCTATCATGGCATACCCCGGCAGTGAGGATTCACCATGCGCTATTCAGGCCCCCGGCAGTTGTTGTTAACCCTGGCACTGCTCATCCCGCTGGCGGCTTTGGCGCAGGGCGAGGCCCAGCCCCTGCAGAGCGACTGGCTGCAGCTGGTTAAGGGTTATCGCGACCCGGCCAGCGGGGTGGAAATGCGGGAAGTGGAGTACGGGGAAGAGGCGGGCACCCGCACCGTGACCCTGGCGATCCCGAAATCCGCCATGGCCGACCCTGCGGATATCGAGGAAGTGGTCGTCATCGGCCGGCGCCCGGACAAACCCGAGCCGCTGGATATCAGCTTCGAGTGGCTGGACGACTACGACAGCGATAACTACGGCCTGGTGATCCGCCTCGGCAAGGACTCCAACTGGCCGATCCGCCTGTACCTCGATTCCGCGCCGGGATATATCTCGCCCTGAGGGGCGGGAGAACACCATGGCGGCGACATTGGGCCATCGCAGGGAGCTCTGTTTCTGGGGTTGGGGTTACGCCGATGCAGGACTTACCGATGCCGAGCAGGCGCATGTGCAAAAGCTGGCCGGCCAGTTGGGGGCGGGTGTCACTCCCGGCGCGCCCCCCCGGCTGGAGGACTTCGATCTGCGCGCCCCGCGCATCGCCGCGCCCGCTGCGCTGCAATCCATCCTGTCCTGTACACCCTATGACCGCATCACCCATGGCTACGGCAAGTCCTTCGCCGACCTGGTGCGAATGCAGCAGCGGGTCATGCCCAACCCGCCGGACTGGGTGGCGTTTCCGCGCAGCGAGGACGACATCGATGCCCTGCTGGAATTCGCCGCCGCCAGCGGCGCTGCGCTGATTCCTTTCGGCGGCGGCACCAGCGTCTGCGGTGGCGTGGAACCGGACGTGGGGGGCGACTACACCGCTGCGATCAGCGTTGACCTGCAGTACCTCAACCGGGTGCTGGAAGTGGACCGGACCAGCCGCGCCGCGCTGATCGAGGGGGGCGCCCTGGGCCCGGAACTGGAAGCCGCTCTGAAAGCCCACGACCTCACCCTGCGCCACTATCCGCAGAGTTTCGAGTTCTCCACCCTGGGCGGCTGGATTGCCACAAGGGCGGGAGGCCACTTCGCCAGCAACTACACCCATATCGACGACTTCGTCGAGAGCCTGCGCATGTTGACCCCACAGGGCGCGATGGAGAGCAGGCGCCTGCCCGGTTCCGGCGCGGGCCCTTCGCCCGACCGGATGATGATCGGCTCCGAGGGCACCCTGGGCTTTATCACCCGGGCATGGATGCGGTTGCAGGACCGCCCGCGCTTTCGCGCATCGGCCAGTGTGAGCTTCGCCGGTATGCCCCAGGCCGCCGCCGCGGTGCGGGCCATCAGCCAGGCGGGCCTGTTTCCCAGCAACTGCCGCCTGCTGGACCCCCTGGAAGCCCTGGTGAACGGGGTGGGGGATGGCAGCACTGCGCTGCTGGTACTGGCTTTCGAGTCGGCCGATCACCCCTTGCAGGCCTGGATGTCCCGCGCGCTCGAGCTGGTGGCCGACCATGGCGGCCGCTGGGACCAGGCCAGTGTCGAGCGTTCCATGAC
>JBFZEF010000074.1:0-4449 GCA_041307045.1 Halioglobus sp. | reverse complement strand
ATCCACCTCGGACGGGTTGACGAAGTCGGTCATGCCGAATTTCTTCGCCAGTTCCACCCGGCCCGGATTGAGGTCGATGCCGATGATACGGGTGGCGCCCACCAGCTTCGCGCCCTGCACCACGTTCAGGCCGATGCCGCCAAGGCCGAACACGGCCACCGTGGAGCCGGGCTCCACCTTCATGGTGAAAGCGACCGCGCCGATACCGGTGGTCACGCCGCAACCGATGTAGCAGATCTTGTCGAAGGGCGCGTCCTCGCGCACTTTCGCCAGGGCGATCTCCGGCAGCACGGTGTAGTTGGAAAAGGTGGAGCAGCCCATGTAATGCAGCAGCGGCTTGCCCTCCAGGGAGAAGCGGCTGCTGCCGTCGGGCATGACGCCCTGCCCCTGGGTGCTGCGAATGGCCTGGCACAGGTTGGTCTTGGGGTGCAGGCAGTAATCGCATTCCCGGCATTCCGGGGTATACAAGGGGATGACGTGATCGCCGGGCCTGACACTCTTCACCCCGGGGCCGACCTCCACCACCACGCCCGCGCCCTCGTGGCCGAGAATGGCGGGGAAGGCGCCTTCCGGGTCATCGCCCGACAGGGTGAAGGCGTCCGTATGGCAGACCCCGGTGGCCTTGATCTCCACCAGGACCTCCCCCGGGCGTGGCCCCTCGAGATCCACTTCGACGATCTCCAGTGGTTTGCCCGCCTGGAAGGCCACTGCCGCGCGTGTTTTCATGTCCGCCACTCCTGTCGCTGATGATTATTGAAACTGCAGGGCGTGTAGCATATCCGCCCGGCTGGCGAAAATTAAGCCCGGCGTGGAAATAACTGGCGGCCGCAGCGCTTTCGGCGGCTGCGCGAAGGCGGCTACAATGCCTGTAACACCACACGGACAACGATCGCGCTGATGAGACTCCACATCATTACCACCGGCGGCACCATCGACAAGATCTATTTCGATGCCAAGAGCGATTACCAGGTGGGCGCGCCGGTGATCGGCGAGCTGCTGGAGAAGATGGCGGTGGGTTTTGAATTTACCGTGGAATCCGCCATGCGCAAGGACAGCCTGGACATGACCGATGCGGATCGCGCCCTGATTCGCCGGCTGGCCAGGGACTGCCGCGAGGAGTGTGTGCTTGTCACCCACGGCACCGATGGCATGGTGGCAACCGCCCTCGCGCTGCAGGGGCTGGAGAACAAGCGCATCGTCCTTACCGGTGCGCTGCAGCCTGCCGCCTTCGCCCACAGCGATGCCATCTTCAATATCGGCTGCGCCATAGGCGCAGTGCAGTGCAAGCCGCCCGGCGTGTATATCGCCATGAACGGCGAGGTTTTCGACGCTGACAAGGTACGCAAGAATGTCGCGGCGAATCGCTTCGAGCACGCGATCTGAACTACGGCACAGCCGGGAGGAACCAGACCACTTATGCCTTTAGTCGTATGCCCGCACTGCGCTTCGATCAACCGTATTCCCGACCAACGCCTGGGCGACAAACCGCTCTGTGGGAAGTGCGGCAAGGCCGTGTTCACAGGCCACCCCCTGGCGCTGACCGGGGCCAGTTTCGAGCGCCACCTGCAGCGCAGCGAGCTGCCCCTGGTGGTAGATTTCTGGGCGGACTGGTGCGGCCCCTGCAAGATGATGGCGCCGGCCTTCGCCCAGGCCGCAAGCCAGCTGGAGCCGCGGGTCAGGCTGGCAAAGGTGGATACCGAGGCAGAGCAGGCCATCGCAGCGAGGTACAATATTCGCAGCATACCCACCCTGATCCTGTTCCGGGGTGGTCGCGAGGTCGCCCGCCAGGCGGGCGCAATGAGCGCGAACGCCATCGTCCAGTGGGTCGAGCGTACACTGCAGGCCTAGGTCTGCGACTGCAGTAAGGCCTCGGCCTGGGCGCCGCTGATCACTTCCTTTTCCTGCAGCAGCGCGGCCAGCGCGTCGAGCGCCGCGCGTTTCTGCTCGAGGATGCTGCGGGCGCGGCCATGGGCCTCCTCCACCAGGGCCTTTACCGCACTGTCGATCTGTCTTGCGGTATCGTCACTGTAATTCTTCTCCTCCAGGTAATCCCCACCCAGGTAGAGTGATTGCTGGCGCCTGCCATAGGTCAACGGACCCAACGCCTCGCACATACCCAGGCGGGTGACCATATCGCGGGCAATCTCGCTGGCCCGCTCCAGGTCGTTGGAGGCGCCGCTGGAGATGTCCTTGAATACGAGCTCCTCCGCAACCCTTCCGCCCAGCAGAATGGCCAGCTGATCCTTCAGTTCATCCCGGGTGGACAGGAATTTCTCCACAACCGGCAACTGCAGCGTGTAGCCGAGGGCCGCCACTCCCCGCGGGATGATCGAGATCTTGTGCACCGGTTCCCCGGTAGGCACCGACAGGGCCACCAGGGCGTGGCCGGATTCGTGGCAGGCGACCCGGCGTTTTTCAGCGGCATTCAACACCCGGTGCTTTTTCTCCGGGCCGGCAATGACCCGGTCAATGGCCGCCTCGAAATCTGCCATGCTCACGGCCTGGTGGTTGAACCGCACCGCCAGGATCGCCGCTTCGTTGCAGATGTTCGCCAGGTCAGCCCCGACGAAACCCGGCGTGCGCTGGGCCACCACGGCCAGCTCGACGTCGGCACCCAGGGTCAGCTTGGCCGCATGCAACTCGAGGATGGCCCGCCGGGCCGCCAGGTCCGGTTTATCCACCACGATCTGCCGGTCGAACCGACCGGCGCGCAGCAGGGCCTTGTCGAGCACCTCGGGACGGTTGGTAGCCGCCATCACCACGACGCCGATGGATGGGTCGAAACCGTCCATTTCCGTGAGCAGCTGGTTGAGGGTCTGCTCCCGTTCATCATGCCCGCCCATCATGACCGGACCGCCCCGGGTGCGGCCGATGCCGTCGAGCTCATCGATAAAAATGATGCAGGGCGCCTTGTCGCGGGCCTGCTGAAACAGGTCCCGCACCCGCGCCGCGCCGACCCCGACAAACATCTCGATAAACTCGGAGCCGCTGATATTGAAAAACGGCACGCCGGCCTCGCCGGATACCGCGCGCGCCAGCAGGGTCTTGCCAGTACCGGGTGCACCGAGCAGCAGCACGCCCTTGGGCATATGTCCACCCAGGCGCTGGATACGGCTTGGATCCCGCAGAAACTCGATACTTTCCCTGAGTTCCTCCTTGGCCTCGTCCGCGCCGGCGACATCATCGAAGGTGACGGTGGGTGAGGTGTCGGCGTGTATCCGCATTTTGCTTCCCATGTTGAGGAAGCCGCCAGCGGCGCCGCCCATGCGCCGGCCCATCCAGCTCCAGAACAGGAACAGTAGCGCAAAGGGCAAAATCCAGCCCAGTACCGATGCCAGGACCTGGCTGTCGTGCCGCACCTCATACTCCACCGAGTGCTGCGCCAGCAATCCGGCCAATTCGCTATTGGCCAGGGGGACGGTCACGACGATCCTGGGTTTACCGGTTCTCTCATCCTGGAGCTTGAGCGTGCCCTGGATAATGGTGTCCTCCACCAACACCCTTTCAAGCTGGTCCTGCTCAAGATAATGGAGGAATTCGCTGTAGGGGATCTCTTCCCTGGACACCCGCAGCTCGGACTGCCACCAGAACCACAGCAGGGACGCCAACAGGATACCCAGCGCAAGCCCGGGATTGGATAGCTGGCGTGAGCCATCACCCGCAGGCTTGTTGATTTCAACCCCGGGCTTCTTCTGCTCCAGGTCCATCCTGGACTTTTTCATAGTTCTATCTACCTTCAGGCCGCGGGCAGGACATCCTCCAGCCCGGCTAGCAGCAGCATTTTCCGCAGGGTCGCGGGGACATTCTCTACCGTGAGATCCTTGCCCACGGACCTGGCCGCGCGCAGCCAGCTGAGCAACAGCGCGGTCCCGGCGCTGTTGCAGCGGCTGACGCCACCCAGATCGAGGCGACACCGTTGCGGTGCCTGTTCGCGCAGCCACTTTTCGCCCTGGCGCTCAAGCGCGACTACCGTGGCGAAATCCACCACGCCGGATACCCGCATCCGGGAAGCGTCAAACGCCAGCTCGGCCAGCTCGCTCACTGCGCGGCCCCGGTGGCGGGTTTATCCAGTCCCGGGGTCGTCTGGTTCAGCATCAGCTCGACCCAGTTATCGACCACGTAGTCGACGGAGCCCTTGTTGTTTTCCACCGCCTCGGCGAACTGGCTGCGATAGGTTTCTCCCAGGTTCACGCCCTCTACAACAGCATTGGCGACCATCCAGCCGCCGTCCTTGACCCTGTGCAGGCTGTACTGCACCAGGTAGACCTCGTTTTTCCGGTTGGTGATGGTTTGCTCCAGCCTGGCCCGGTCCTGCCCGTCATCCGCGCCTTTCATCCTGGCAAGTTCAATGGTTTCGCCGTCCGCCTTGAGCAGGGCATCGGCATACTTGACCATCCACACGCGCTTCAGCGCCACCGCAAACCGCGCCACCCGGTCGCGAAAGGCCGC
>JBFZEF010000072.1:0-8117 GCA_041307045.1 Halioglobus sp. | reverse complement strand
GTCCACGCCCTGTGAGCGCAGGTGACCGGCCACCGACTCGGCGCGACGCTGCGACAGGCCCATGTTAAAGGCTTCGCTTCCGATGCTATCGGTATGGCCTACGATGGATCCACCGATGGAGGCGACCTTGGGGTTGGACATTACAGTCGCGAGCTTGTCGAGCTGCTCTACGTCGCCGGCAGTCAATTCCGCAGAGTCAAAAGCAAACTGCAGCTGCATGGAGGCGGCGCAATCGCAACCAATCTCGTCAACGGTTTTACCCGCCGCTGTATTGGGGCACTGATCGTCTGAGTCGCACACACCGTCACCGTCCGCATCCGCACAGGCTTCCGGCGGCGCTTCTACGATCGGAGCTGCCGCAACAGCCGGGGCCGGCTCGCTGAAGAAGCGGTATATAAGGCTGCCCGAGATGTTGTACAGGTCGTCAACATTGTCGGCGTCATACTCGAGGTACTCAGCGCGCAGCGTCCAGTGACCACGACCGAAGTTCAATGCGACGCCGCCGCCGTAGGCCAAAATGGTGTCGCCGTCGGTGCTCTCGTCAAACTTCTCCCTCGTTGCACCCGCGGTGCGGCGCAATTTGCCATCCGCAGTGACGTCGCCGTAAGCCGCGCCTATCTTGCCGAAAATTTCAAAATTGTCACCGATGGGGATACTGGGAACCAGGTAGCCTTCAAAACCACTGACATCAATGGTCCCTTCAATATCACCGCCATTGGCAAAGGTGCGGTCTTCGTCCGTACTGCCCAACTCGGCATAACCGGCTTCCACGCCGAGCCATGGCACGAACTGGTAGCCGAGGAAGGCCTTCCAGCTGGTATCGTCGTTGTCGATCTCGAGCTCTTCCGTGGCCCGAGGCGGTTGCAGATCCGTCTTCAGCGTGGTCTGGCCAGCACCGGCACCGATGTAGAAACCGGGTTCAGCGGCATAGGCTGTGCCAGCCAGAAGCGCCGGGGTAAGTGCGGCCGCCAGGGCTAATTTTCTAACTGTAATCATAGCTATCTCCATGAAGGTTCTTCATTACTGTTAGTTGCCATTGCTCCTACCAGTACCAGGTTTGGTATCGAAAGCAACATACCCACGACACCTGCTTAACCCTAACAATAAGGGTGTCATTTGCTGCAATCTGGGCGGCAAGTTAGCACAATCCATTAAGCCGGGCAATTGGCCAAAGGGGGTCAAAATACCACCCGATCGCACCACCAGCCCATTGCGCCCGCCGCCTGGCAGCGCCAGGGTTCGGTTGGCCAGCAGCACCTTAGCCTTCTTCCTGCGGGGTATCGCCAATCACGCGCCCTTTACCGCCCAAAAGTCGTTGCAGATCCTCGAGGATTACGTAGCCGGAGGGCAGGACCAGCAGGGTCACCACGGTCGCGAACAGCACGCCGAAGGCCAGCGATACGGCCATGGGCACCAGAAACTGGGCCTGGACGCTGCGATTGAACATCAGCGGCAGGAGGCCTGCGAAGGTGGTCATGGAGGTGAGGATGATAGGCCTGCAGCGGGACACGGCTGCATGCAGTACCGCATCGTGGAAGTGTTCTCCCAGGGTGCGACGTTCATTGACATTGTGCACCAGCACCAGGCTCGAGTTCACCACCACCCCTGCGGCGGCGATGAAACCCATTGCCGAAGGCATGGAAAGACCTGCAACCAGGCCAAAGGATTTCATTATCACATGGCCCCATATTGCCCCTACAAAGGCAAAGGGAATTACAGTCATAATAATTAATGCCTGGCTGTAGGAGTGCAGCGGCACGGCGAGCAGGGCAAAGATGACGAAAAGGGCAATACCGAACAGGGGCACCAGGCTGCCGGCGGCTTCCGCCTGTTCCGCCTGTTCACCCTCCAGGCGATAGGATATGCGGGGATAGTCCCGCATGATCTCCTGGATGGCGCCCGCACGCAGGTCGGCGATGACGTCATTGGCGGTGATCTGGGCCCGGTCCACATCGGCAATGACGCTGACAATGCGCTGCCGGTCAGCGCGCCGAACGCTTGCATAGCCGCGTCCGAGTTCAGCATTGGCCACCGTCAGGAAGGGCACCTCGGCCCCTTCCGGTGTGCGAATCCGCATGTTGTCGAGGGTGGCGAGGGATTGTCGTTCGGCCTCGGTATAGCGCACCATGACCCGCACGTCATCGCGCCCGCGCTGGATACGCTGGGCTTCCTCCCCATAGAAAGCCTGACGGACCTGGCGTCCCAGGGTTTCGAGCGACAGCCCGAGGGCCTCACCTGCGGGTAGCATATCCAGCTTGAGCTCCTGCTTGCCGGAGCGAAACGAATCGGTGATATCGATGACGCCGGGATAGGTGGCGAGCCTGGCGCGTAACCTGGTGGCAGCGGCGCGCAGGTCATCCACGTTGTCGCCCTCAAGCTGGATATCAATCGCATTGCCGGCGGTGAACAGCGCGGTAGTGAATTTCAGCTCTACTGCATCCGCGACCGGGCCTGCCAGCTCCCGCCAGCGATTGGCCACCGTGCGGGTATCGATGCTCCGCGCCTGGCTGGGGGTGAGCTGCAAGGTGACCTCGCCGAGGTGACCACCGCCTTCGGGGGGGCCGCCCAGGGGTGCGCCGGGTCCACCGCCGGCGGAGCTGCTTGGTTGGCTGCCCACGGCCGACAGGATATGGGTTACCGGTGGGGCGTCCGGGTATTCCTGCGCGAGCTCGGCCTGGATCTGTCGGGCTGTCTGCTCCAGGTGCAGCACCGCGGCGTTGGTGACCGAGGCGGCTGTGCCCAGTGGCATGGTCAGCTGGGCGATAGCCTGGTCGGATTCCAGCGGCGGAAAAAAGGAGAAGGGCAGGCGGCCACTGCCGAGAATACCCAGCGCCGATAGCAACGCCACCAGGGCCAGGGCAACGGTGACATAGCGCGCTTCTACCACTCGCTCGACCATGCGGCGGAAGCGGACATCGATCCATGACTCGATGCCATTGGACACCCGCTCCTGCAGGGCCACCACGGATTCTGCAACCGGCTTCGATACGCCTGCCACATGCAGCGCGAGAAGTGCCGCGAAGGTGGCAAGAGCGAAGGCGATATAGCTGCGCACATCCCAAGCGAACTGCAGCAACCCGATGCCAATGATGGGAATCAGCAACAGCCCCACCTCAGTGGTGGCTGATGTGGACCGACTGTGGCCAAGGTGGGAAGGCAGGATCAACTGGGACTCAATCAGGGAGAACACCAGGCAACAGATTACGGCCGTGGCCACGACGCTGAAAATCTGGCCAAACGTGCCGGGGCCCAGGAGCAGGGGCATGAAAGTGGCGACGGTGGTGAGGACACCGAATATGACCGGGAGCGAGACCTGCTGGGTGCCGATCACCGCGCCCTCCAGCAGGTTGCCCCGCTGCTGCTGTACCGTGTGGACCTGCTCGCCCACCACAATGGCGTCATCGACCAGGATACCCAGCACCAGGATAAAGCCGAAAAGGGAAATGGCATCGATAGAAAGGCCGAGCATGAAGCTGGCGGCGATGGCGCCAAGAAACGCCACCGGCACGCCGACCGACACCCAGAACGCCAGGCGCGGCTTGAGGAACATTGCCAGTAAAACCAGGACCATCAGGAAGCCCTGGCGGGCGTTGCCAAGCAGTGTCTCAAGGCGATCCCGGAGTATCTTCGAGTCGTCGTTCCAGACCGTCAATTGCACTCCCTCGGGGATACGGCTTGACGCGGTCGCAAGATAATCCCGTACCGCGCCGGTGATATCCCTGATGTCCTGGCTGCCGATGCGCGATACGCGGATCAATGCCGCCGGTTTGCCGTCGAAGCGCAGCGTCTGGTCAGTCTCGGCAAAGCCATCCACCACCGTCGCGACGTCCTTCAGGTAGAGCCGCGTGCCATCCGCTTCGGTCCGCAGTACCAGCTGCTCGAACTCACTGCCCCAGTAGGCCTGGCCCTTGGTGCGCAACAGGATCTCGCCGCCAATGGTCTTGATGGAGCCCCCCGGCAGGTCGAGCGAGCGGGAACGCACCGCCCGGGCCACGTCGTCGAAGCTCAGGCCATAGCGCCGCAGTGAGGCTTCGGAGACCTCGATGGACACTTCATAAGGTCGGGTGTTGCGCAGCTCTACCTGGGTTACCCCGGGCAGCTTTGCCATATCGTCACGCACCTGCTGGCCAATCACTTTCAGGGTGCGTTCATCAGTCGGCCCCGTGATCGCGATATCCAGCACGGGACGGGCTATGCTCACCAGGTTGATTATCGGCTTCTCCGTCTCCTCGGGGAATGTGTCGATGGCATCAAGGCGGTTTTTGACGTCGTCGAGTGCCTTGGCGGAATCCGCGTCGTCAAACAGTTCAACCGATACCGAACACATACCCTCGGCGGCGTTGGAGCGAATCTGCTTGATGCCTTCGACGCCCTCGAGCTCCTCCTCGACGCGAATACATACGCCCTGTTCTACCTCTTCCGGCGCCGCGCCCAGGTAAGCCACACTGACAGAGATGACGGGAACATCGACGTCGGGAAACGTTTTCTGCGGCATGCGCACCACCGCCACGAGCCCCGACAGTACTATCATGCCCAGCAGCAGGTTGGCCGCCACGGGGTTGTGGGCAAACCAGGCGATGACGCCTTTCATGCGCCGCCCTCGCTGCCGGCGACCGGGGCGGCAGCTTCAGTGCGTACAGGCATGCCTTCCACCGCATTATTCATGGGAGAAACAACGACGCGTTCACCCTCCGTAAGGCCGGCGCTGATATAGGCCTGCTCGCCCACGATGCGCAACACCGCGACCGGGCGAAAGTGCAGACGGTCGTCGCCGTGTACCACTAGCACCTGGTTGTTCTCACGCAGCGCCGAGCGGGGCAGTACCGCCAGGCCCCTTCCAAGGCGGCCGTGTATCTCGGCGTCAACAAACAGGCCGACCGCCAGCGGTGGTCGATCTGCCCGCGACGCATAGGGAGCATCAACCCGGGCGACTACATTGATCAGGCGTGTCTTGGGATCAAGCTCACCCTCGGTGCGTACCACCTGCGCCTGCCATTTGTGCTCCACCCCGGCAAAGCGTGCCGTGATGGTCACCCCGGTGCCAGGGGTTGCGGACGTACTGTCGGTGACGGGACCAAGTGGCAGGTCGAGAAAAGCCAGTTCCTCGTCATTGATGGGTAACTTCACCTCCGCATAATCGGTGGCGTAGATAGTGGCGATGGTGGAGCCGCGATTCACGAACTGGCCAATATCCACGCGCTCGCTGCGCACCCGGCCCTCATAGGGCGCAATGACGCGGGTACGGGCTAGATCGCGCTCGGCCCTGGCGAGCTGGGCTTTCGCCGAGCGCAAGGTCGCCTCAGCTATCCGCAGCCGATTGACCGCGTCATCCTGCTGCGCCGCACTGGTCAGCTTGCGTTCCCCCAGGCTGTCCTGGCGTGTGGCGGCGCGGCGGGCATTGGCCAGATCACTCTCGGCCTGGGTCACGCCGGCCCTGGCCTGCTCGAGGGCCAGTTCATAGTCGAGAGGCTCTATCTGCAGCAGCTCCTCGCCCGCGCTGAAGAAGCCGCCGGAGACAAGATTGGGATTGACGCTGATCACGCGGCCGGCCACCTCGGCCACCAACTCGCTCTCGGTTCTGGGGGCGACGGTGCCGTGGGTGCGCGATGACAGGGCTATGTCCTGCAGGGTTACAGCCTGGACTCGCACCAGCGGAGTCAGGACCTCCGCAGGCTGTGAATCCAGCCTGGGGCCGGTGGCCAGCAGCACGGCGGCCAGGCCAAAGCCTCCCAGGACGATTGCAATAGGTAGTGCCAGGCGCTTCAAGGCTGCTGCTCCAAAGGTGAATGTTTGCGGCCCTGCTGCAGGCCGGCGACAACAAATTGCTGCAAACGGGAGAAGGCGGTCACCGCGCCTTCCGACTCGTTCCCTGCGGCAGATGCAGCGCCCACACCCAATGGGCTGGGGAAGATCAGCAGGTGGAGCATGGCGCCCACGGCAAAGTGCAAACGCCAGCGCAGCTCGTCGGAGTCGAGGTGCGGCAGCAACGGATGCAGTGCGCCAGCAAAGCGTTCGACGACGGGCAGGAATTCCTGTTCCAACAGCGGCCTGATCAAGTCTTCCGGCTCCGCGTGTATACGGGCAATGATACGGGGCAGGCTCCCGTCCAGTTCACCCGAGACAAACGGCAGGAAATAGGCGTCCATCACCTTGTCGACCGACAGGGTAGCCGGCCGTGCCTCCAGTTCATCCAGGGCGCGGAGTCGCATCTCGTTCATGGGCGTTATCCTGGCGCGCAGGGTCGCCGACAGCAGCCCCTGCTTGGTACCGAAATGGTAGTTGGCGGCGGCCAGGTTGACCCCGGCGCCGGCGGCTATGGAGCGCAGGGAGGTAGCGGCAAAGCCGCGCTCGGCGAACAGTGTGTCAGCGGCGGCGATGATGCGCTGCCGGGTGGTCGTGGTGGGGATGCTCAATGGCTGCCGGGCTCTGCACAAATTCAAACGAACGTTTGAACTATAGGCGTGCAGAGGCTCAAAGGCAAGGTTTGGTATAGCTCAGGGGCGTGTTCATCCAGCGCCCGCTGCGCCTTCCCTTGAAATGCAAAATTATGCGGGCACTGGGACGATTAAGGTGACCATAGCTTACAGATTGGATATCTCCTGCCAGCTTTGCGCAATTGACGTCCGGTATGCGAGCCCATCGCCTATGAACTCTGCTGTACTCAAGAAGCTTATGTTGACATGGTCCGGTGTGCTGGAGACCGTATGGAATAATCCCATATTGGGTGCCAACGGGCCGAACCCGAGGTAGTCCACGAGCTTTGAGCCTTCGATATAAGCATCGCCTGAAATACCCGGGACGTTGGTGACGACAGTATTCACGGTTTGCGGGAGCGAATCGATAAACCCTGAATTTATCAGCCACTTTCCCAACGACAGGATAATGGCGGGGTGGATTTCATCGACCAACTCCAAAGCGGCCCGCGAACTAGCTTTTTTGCTCTTCTGCTTGCAGTGCGAGGAGTCGGCACTGATGCTCAGCAATCGCTTCTTTACATCATCGATACGCGTATACAGGCACACCTTTGCCACGCTCACATGGTTGCCGATGCTGCCATCCTTGTCCTGCCGGCGCACATCAATGGGCATCAGCGACTGCAGGTCATCTTCTGGCAATTCGTCATTTTCAAGTAAAAAACCGCGCAAAGCTCCGGCCACGACACACAGGGCGATATCGTTGATAGTGCAGCGGAATTTTTTCTCCAGGCGTCGAAGTTTGCCTATGTCCATTCGCACATGCCCTACCACGCGATCCGCCGCTACGGGGTGATTGAAACGTACTTGCGGCGTGGCGTGACCAGATGTTCTGGCAGCGGGTTCCTCGGCCTGGAACACCTGTGGAATTAACTTTGCCAGTGTGCCGATGAGTTCTACCGGCCGCTCGATGCTGTGAATCCAGGCCCTGCCATATTTGACCAGGAGCGATGGCGGTCCGAAATCCGAATCGGCCGGTGCCTCCTGCGGCATCGAATCTGCCAACATGGGCGACCCGGGCTCCGGGTCAAGGCTGTGAAAGCTGCTCATCAGGCGCAGGGCGCTTTTTCCGTCCATGACAGCGTGGTGAATCTTCAAAAACAATGCCGTGGCGCCGCGAGGTGTGCCTTCCAGCCTGTCAAGGCCCTCCACATACATCACCTGCCAAAGGGGCCTGCCGCGGTCAAGTGGTTGGGCATGAAACTGGGCAAACAGGCGATACAGGGCCTGCCAATCCTGCTGCTTCGGCAGTGCCACCCGGCTTACATGGTAGGTCAAACTGAAATTAGGGTCTGTCACCCAGTAGGACTTGTCGAGGTGCAGGGGCAACTCCTCGACGCGACAACGTAAAATCGGGAAGTGCCCGGCGACAATCTTTTCAAAACGTCTCTGAAAGCCATCAAACAGCCTGTCAGCCTGCCTCTTTCCACCGGTGTCATATATCATTAAAGCCGACATATGCATGGGTAGATTGGCCAGCTCGCCACCGATCATCAAATTATCGAGCGCACCCAGCTGCTGCATGTATCAATCGTCCTGCCCTGCTGGAAAGTCCATGGAGGTTTATCTTAGCACCTTGCATGGGCGAATCTGCAGCGGAAATGACCAGGTTGCAACACTATCCAACCCACGGATGTGTAGTTT
>JBFZEF010000071.1:0-6074 GCA_041307045.1 Halioglobus sp. | reverse complement strand
CACCACCTCCAGCGACGTTTCCTCCACGGCCTGCCCGGCGCCGATACCGGCGTTGTTCACCAGCGCGTCGATACGACCACTGCGCTGCATGATCTGCGCCACGGCGGCCTCGATGGAGGCGGGGTCTACCAGGTCGAGTTTGATGATCTCGGCAGGCAGCGTTTCGGCGGCGATTTTGGCGCGCAGTTCATCGGCGGTAGCAGGGTTGCGCACGGCGGCATAGACCTGGTGGCCCTTGCGCGCCATGTGCAGGGCCGCCTCCTGGCCGATGCCTGTGCTACTGCCGGTGACGAGTATGACTGCCATAGGTTTTCTCCTGGCTGTTGTGGTTGAAAGTGGCGGGTGTTGCTTACTGGTTGCCGACGGCGTGATCCTTTCGGTTCTTGTAGTCTATTCGGTACTCACAGGTGACGCAGCGTCGCATGCCGCTGCGCATACTGGCGTTCTGGGCCTGCAGCGTTTGCAATTCCTGCTTCAGTTGTCGGATCTCCCGCTCCTGTTGCAGCAGGCGTTTGTGCGGGGCAAATATTCCAAACAACTTGAGCACCGAAATTTACCGCGGACACTAGCCGGGTTGCCAGCTCATGCGAACAGTGCAGGAGGTTTGCGGCAAGTGGGGATCGAACTCCATTTTCAGCCCGCCGTCGGCACCGTTGAACAGTGCCTCGAAGGGACCCTTGCAGATATTGAGGCAGCCCTCCTCGGGCAGGGCGTTGGGGTTCGGCAAGCGGTCCTGCGGGCCGCAGGTGTGCCAGCCACAATCCGGAATTTCCATCACGGTGAGGCCGTTGGCAGGATCGAATTCAGTAATGGTCGCGGGGCCGGTCAGCCAGTGCGCCGGATTGAAGGTTTCGAACAGGAAGGTGCTCCAGCGGCCGGGTTTGGTGGAGCCGTCCGCCCGCGTTTTGGTTTTTTTGTTTTTGTTCTTCTCCCCCATGCTGTTCATCATCTTGAGAAAATCACCTGAGGTCTCGTGCGACAGGGCGACCGACGTGCCGATGACAATCTCCTCGTACTGCTTCTGGCTGTAGTGCTTGCGCAACTCCAGCAGCGCCCACTCCACCTCGCGCACGAAGTTGCCGTAGCGCTTGCGCCACTTCTCGCGCGGGGAATCAAACGTGGCGATGACCTCCCGGCGCGATTTGATCTCGGCGTAATCGCGGTCAACCTGCTCCTTGTCGCCGGACAGGCGCAGTATGGGCACAAATGTGTGGCTGATGATTGGCATGGCCTTTTTCACCAGCATGATGTTCGACATCCACATGTCGATCCAGGCCTGCGGGCCCCAGTTGTAGTAGAACCCGGACTTTTTGGGTGCGGCGACCCGGCCGCTGCCGCGGTCGCTGGAGATAAGAGTGTAGTCGGACTTGGGGCATTCCCTCTATTGTCTCTGGCTGGGCGAATAAAACTCCTCTTAAACAAGTGTAAATCTTTTAGACCTCGGGCATTACAAGCGTGCTAGAAAAAGGTGCGCACCGTAACACCGTAGACGTCACCCGGCGCTGTCACGGCAGTGTAACCACCCAGTACCGGGATATCGAGGCCTAAGGCATAGTACTCTTCGTCCAACAGATTTCGGCCCCAGATGGCAGCCTCCCAGGTCTGTGCATTATTGCTCACGGTGAGGCGCAGGTTGATCAGATTGACAGCGTCGTTTTTCAGGACTGGATCGAGGTCCTGGTCCAGAAAGAAACTGTCGGTGTAGCTGTGTTCAAGGCGCACGATGCCGACCAGGTCCGCGGTCAGGTCCTGATCGTACTGCACGAAGGAACTTACGGTCCATTCCGGGGCGTTGTCGATCGGCTCTCCCGCAAGGTCCTGGAGACAGACTGAGACTGTTCCAGGTGAACCGGACTGGGCAGCATCCACCACGTAGTATTGATAGAAGGTCTGTTCAATGGTGCATTGGCCGTTGTCGAAATCCTGATAAGTGGCCTTGTTATAGCCAACCGCGGTTCCCGCTATCATATTGGCGATGGGTACGAAAACCAGTTCCAGCTCCATGCCATAGCTTTCCATGGAGCCGGCATTGGTGACGGTAATACTGGAGCCGTCGAAGGCCTGTGCCTGGAAATCGTCGTAATTGACGTAGTAGAAGGTGCCATTCAGTTGCAGGCGCCGGTCCGCGGTGGAGCCTTTCCAGCCGAGTTCATAATTGGTGGCTTCTTCCGGCTCAAACTCGCCGTTTTTACCCTGCTGTTCCCGGCGCTGGTTGAAACCGCCGGATTTAAAGCCGCGGCTGATACTGGCATAGGTCATAATATCCGCGTTGACGAAGTAGCGCGCAATCAGCGTGGGTGACAGGTCGTCGTCACTGCGGGTGTCATCGGTGAAAGTATCCGGGCCTGCTATAGGCGGCAAGTCAGGTATAAAGGCTGCTTTTGGAGTAGTGATCTGGGAGCCCACACGGTCTTTTTGTTCAGTGGTATAACGCAAGCCCAGGGTAGTGCTGAAACTACCTGTAACATTCCAGATCAACTGGCCGAAGGCGGCGTAACTGGTGGTCTCGTAGGTGTTAATGTCTGTATTGAGTGTGCCTTCCGGGAAAATAGCGCTCAGCGGAATTCCGAAAGTAACGATGTTGTCGACCAGAGTGGGAGACTGACTGATGGTGCCCGTGGAGTCCATCTCCGAGTAGAAGGCATACAGGCCTCCCTGGTAATCAATGGTTTGTCCACCCTGGGAGGTAACCCGCAGCTCTGATGAATACTGGTCAAATGTCAGGTCGGTTGATCCGCTGGAGGCATCGTAGGCTGTGAAGTCGCCATCGTAGACGCTGTCAGATTCGTAGCGCCGCCAGGCATTGATAAAGGTGAGGACGTCCTCATTGGGTAGGTCCTTGTTCCATTCCAGTGCTATGCCGCCGATATCAACCTTGTTATAGATCTCGGTGTCAATCCAGTAATCGTCGCCAAACGGGTCCGCTTTCGGCGGGGAAAAGCCCTCCGAATCCTCGAAGGAGTGCCAATCCAGAACCTTTTGAGGCGCGTTGGGGCCATTTGCGATGAGTTCATCGGACAACTGCTGCGAGGGGGTGTTGGTGGAGGGCGAGTTGAGTGTGGAAAGGCCCTCGTACTGGATAACGGCCAGGCCGCAGCAGTCCGTGTCTTCTTTGCTGTAATCCAGAGTCAGCAGGAATTCGCCGAGCCCGTCATCTACACCTGTCGAAGTGTCAAACAGGGTGCGGGATTTGACGCCCCATTTATTAGCGTCATTGATTCCATCGCCCGTGTAGGTGTTCTCGTATAGGTGGTCTCCATTAACTGCGTAACCGGTCAGGCGGGTGGCGTGACCCGAATCACCCAGGGGTATATTCGTCATTGCGTGTATTTCAGCTCTTTCATCCGAGTTGTAAGTCAGCTCGACCTCGGACTCCTGCGCTTCAGGGGAGGGCATCTTGGTGAAAATGCTGATAGCGCCCGCCGCAGTATTCTTTCCGTACAGAGTGCCCTGTGGCCCACGTAAAATTTCAATCCGTTCGATATCGATCAGGTCGCCGATACTCATGCCGGCGCGGCCCTGGTAGACACCATCTATGAAAACGCCGACGCTGGGATCGATGCCGACGTTAGTGCCAACCGAGCCGATGCCGCGGATACGGATGGAGGTTGCGTTGGAGTCGGTACCGGGAGTAATTTTCAGGCTGGGCGTGTACTGTTGGAGCCCGGCGAGATTGGTGACGCCGGAATCCTTGAAAAATTCACTGGTAAACGCGGTGACCGACATCGGCACTTCCTGGATGTCCTCGGCTCGCTTGGTGGCGGTGACGACAACCTCCTCCAGCACCAGCGCATCCTCCTGCGGAGCCTGGGGCATATCATCCTGGGCGCTCACCGGGGATGCCAGGCACAGGATCAATGCAGCCGCTACAATGCCTCGGAAGTGGGCCATATTCGCTCCAGTCACTCTTTCTTATATTGTTGGGCCGCAAGTCAACCCGGAACACACTGAGCCGCGTGCATGCAAACCTTAACAAAAGACCAATTTAAAAACAAACAGAATTGACTGATTTTAATTCTGGCGCTACTGTTGGCCCTTTAGAGCTGAAGCATTTGCGAGGATTACCATGGCCCAACCGATGTCCGCCACCAACCCCTTCCTGAATTTTCCCTGGGGCCCGATCCAGATGGAATGCGAGGCCCACGACCTGGTCGTCGAGGGGGAAGTGCCCGCCGACCTGTGCGGCAGCCTGTATCGCGTTGGCCCCAACCAGCGCTTCAAGCCCCGTGGCGATTACCACCTGTTCATGGGTGACGGCATGGTGCACGCCTTCCACATTAAGGATGGCAAGGTGAACTACAACAACCGCTGGGTGCGCACTAACAAGTGGAAACTTGAGGACCGGGAAGCCCGGGCCCTGATCAACCCGATGAACCCTTTCGATTGTGATCCCGAGTACAGCGACTTCGTGTTCACCGATAAGGACGGCACGGCGAACACCGCGACAGTGTGGCACGGTGGCCGCCTGCTGGTGATGGAGGAGGGGCATCCCCCTTACGAGCTTGACCCCGATACACTCGAATCAATTGGGAGCTGGAATTTCCGGGGAAAATTGCAGACGGCGATGACAGCACATCCCAAGATCGACCCTGTCACGGGTGAAATGGTGTTCTTCGCCTATATGGCAAGCGGTGCGTTTTCCGCTGACGTCATGCTGCACAAGGTGAATGTCCAGGGAATACTCACCGAGAGCGTTCGCATCGACACGCCGTACTCGGCGATGGTGCACGATTTCGTTATCACGGAGAACTACATCGTCATTCCGGTGATGCCGATCACTGGCAGCCTCGACCGCGCCATGGTCGGCGGCCCCCCCTTCGCCTGGGAACCCGAAAAAGGCGTTTTCCTCGGCGTTCTGCCACGCCACGGCGGCACCGCGGAAAATATCCGTTGGGTGGAAATGGATATCAGCTTTGCCTTCCACTTTATGAACGCGTTTGACAGAGACGGCGTGATTGCAGTCGATGCCTGCCAGATGGAAGTCGCTCCGCTGTTCCCGACGCCCGACGGCAAGTCCACCGGCAAGTCCGAGCCTTTTCTGACACGCTGGACCATCGATATGAATGATCCGAATTCGCGCGCCACCTTCAAGCGCCTCGATGAGTTCCAGTCGGAATTTCCCCAGTGCGACCCACGCTACACTGGCAGGGAATATCGCCACGGCTGGTACACCTCACCCGATGGCCAGGCCAGGAGCACCCTGATCGAGAACGAAAACTTCTTTAACGTGGTCGGGCACTTCGATCATAAAACCGGCGCAGTTGATCGCTACTCCTGCGGGCAGGCCATGACCTCCGAGGCGATCTTCGTGCCGAAATCCGCCACGGCTGCGGAAGGGGAGGGTTACCTGTTGTCGGTGGTGACCAGTTTCGAGACGCGAATCAGCAGCCTGTATATCTTCAACGCCCTCAAGCTTGCCGACGGACCGCTGGCTAAGGTGCACCTGTCCCACCGCGTGCCCGCCGGATTTCACGGCGGCTGGCGTCCGGGTAACTGAGGCCTCAGCGGAGCGCGACGCTGGCCGTACCCTCCAGCAGGATGCCGCGCTCGGCGTGTTCGAGCCGGATATCGCAATGCGCAATTCTCTCCCCGCGTTCCTCACGCAGGGCCGTAATGATGCCGCGGGCGACAACCCGCTCGCCATCGAGCACCACCTGGGGAAAGCGCATGGTGATGCGGCGGATACAACCCGCCCCGGCCCAGGCGTGCAGCATGTTCACCAGGTAGCCCAGCCCGAGCGGGCCCTGGTTGATGGTGCGGTGCCCCAGGCCAAGACGCAGTGCTGCCACCGCATCGCGGTCCCAGTGCAGCGGGTTGGGGTCGCGCAAAAGGGCCGCCATGGTGCGCATGCGCTCTGCCGAGACCTCCGCCATAACCCACTCGGGAAGCGCGTCACCCACGGCGTAAGTTGCAGTCCCGTTCATAAAGTATCCCGCGTGTAATGCCAGGTCACGGTAGAGCGGGCGACAAGCACCCGCTGCGGTGTGAACACTTCAAAGCAGAACTGGATGCGATCGTAGACCTTGCCACTGGTATTGCGGCAGCGTTCGGCCGAGTTTACCCGTCCGGTGACC
>JBFZEF010000069.1:0-5969 GCA_041307045.1 Halioglobus sp. | reverse complement strand
ACCCTGCACCGGATTCCGCGCAAGTCCCTGCCCCAGGCCTACCCCAACATGTTCCTGTATGACGACCAGCAGTTCATGGCCTTCGTCAAGCGGGTGGAGCGGGAGTACGTCTACCTGCGCTGCGACAGCCGCGACAACCTGATGAACCGGCGCTTCTGGGGCCTGGTGCCGCGCAACCTGGAGCAGGCCATGGCCATGTCCCTGCTGGCGGACGACAACGTCGACATGACGGTGATGACCGGCCCCGCCGGCTCGGGCAAGACCCTGCTGGCGCTGGCCTACGGCGTGCATGCCATCCTTGAACAAAAGCGCTTCTCGAAGCTGATCGTGGCGCGCTCGACCCCGCCGCTGGCCGAGGAAATCGGCTTCCTGCCGGGTACGGAGGAGGAGAAGATGGCGCCCTGGCTCGCCGCCTTCGACGACAACCTGGAGATCCTGCACGGCACCGACGAGTCCTGCCACGGCAGTATCAGCTATGTGAAGGAGCGGGCGAACATCCAGTTCAAGTCCCTCAACTTCATGCGCGGCCGCTCGTTCAACAATGCCTATATCATCATCGACGAGGCCCAGGGGCTGACCCAGTTCCAGCTCAAGTCGGTGATCAGCCGAGTGGGGGCGGACTCCAAGATCGTGGTGCTGGGCAACCTCGCCCAGATCGACAACAAGTACATCTCGCCGCTGACCTCCGGGCTGACCTACCTGGTTGAAAAGAGCAAGGCCTATCCCCACGCCGGCATCATGCACATCAACGGTATCGTGCGTTCGAGGCTGGCGGCTTTCGCCGAGGAAAACCTATAGGTCGTCCCCTTCGGGCATTGAATCGGGGGGCGGCCGCGGGCCGCTCTCCATTTCCTCCGGCGCCAGCAGTGGCCGGTCCGGTGGGGCCTCCAGCTCTTCGACCTCGCGCTGCTGCCGGCGCTTCCCGTCCCTCTTGTGCGCAAGGTCGCGCTCCAGCGCGATCTGCAGGCGCAGTGCGACGCTCCAGGCAAATTGCCTTTTGTCTTCCGGGTCCTGCTTGCGATAGTTGTAGGCAGGCTCCAGTTCGAGGAACAGGTATTTGCGGTAGACCTGGCGGCGCAGCAGCACGCCGAGGCGATAATTCTTCACATAGTCGGGGTCGGTCACCCCGTTGACCGCGCCGAAGTAGCTGACGCCCATGACGTGGTTGCGGTTGACGGTGTGGGTGCGCTGGAACAGAGACAGGCGGCTTATCCATTCGGTGCCGGCTGTCTCCTCCCCGTAGACTGCCCGATTGTTCAGGCGCAGGATCGTGTTCTGGTCCAGCAGGCGGTTGAGTTCTATCTGGCTGGTGGCATAGGCGCCCTCGCTGTCCTCGTACTGCAGGCGTTGGGTGAAGCGGTAGGTGTTGGCCTCGCCCAGGGCGCCCTGGTAGCGGTAGCGAGCCCCGGGGCGCAGGTGGTTCCAGCTGATTCCCATGGTGAGGTCGAAGCGCGAGTGTTTGCCCTCGGATACCCGGTACAACAGGCCAAAGCTGTCGTCCCGCACGGGTTCGCCGCTTGTCCTGGGATCGAGTTCATCGCCCGACTCCTCGTTGAACACAACATTGAGGCGTTTTGACACCCTGGGGAGCTGGATCTTGCCGCGCAGTCGAATGTTGTTGTTGTTGCCGTCCTGCTGGTCCCAGTCGGTGGTTAAATCGAGACGCAGCTGGGACTCCGGTGCTTCCAGTTCGTAGTTCGGGGTCCCGAAATAGGCGTCCACCCACTCGGCCAGGTCCTGGGCTTTCTCGGTGGCATACGAGTGGCTGGAGTCCATCCAGCCGATACTGGCCTCATTGGGGTCCGCGGGCACTGCCGGCTCCCAGCCTTCGATGCTGTCGTCGGGCCTCGCCTTTTCCGGGGGCTGACCATAGGCCAGTGCGGGCACGGCGAGCATAAGTGCCAGCAGCCACGTCTTCACTGTTATAATCCGCTGCTCCGCATTCATTTGGTGTAACACTACGATCTATGGACAAGATTTTCATCTTTTTGCAGCACATATTGCCCCAGCACCTGCTCTCGCGCTGTACCGGTGCCCTGGCGGACCTGCACCACCCGCGCTGGCTTAAGAACTGGCTGATCCACGTTTTTATCCGCCAGTTCAAGGTGGACATGGCCGAGGCGGCGAACCCCGACCCCACCAGCTACGCCAGCTTCAATGCGTTTTTTACCCGGCCCCTGCGGGAAGATGCCCGCTCCCCGGCGGAGGCGGATGTCATCTGCCCGGCGGACGGGGCCATCAGCCAGGTGGGTGACATCCTTGGGGGGCGCATTTTCCTGGCCAAGGGCCAGTCCTTCAGCACCTGGGAGTTGCTCGGCGGCGACAGCGAGCGCGCCGGGTTGTTTGCCGACGGGCGCTTCGCCACCATTTACCTGGCACCCCGGGACTATCACCGGGTGCACATGCCGCTGGCGGGCCGCCTCACCGCCACCAGCTACATTCCCGGCAGGCTGTTTTCGGTGAACCGGGTGACGGCGGAAAACGTCCCGCGCCTGTTCGCGCGCAACGAGCGCCTGGTCTGTTATTTTGACACCGCCGCCGGTCCCATGGCGATGATCCTGGTGGGCGCGATGGTGGTGGCGGGGATAGAAACGGTCTGGTCCGGGCAGGTCGCACCCCCCACCTCCGAGCCGGTGCTGCGCGACTACGTGGCCGTGCCCCGGGTCATCGAGCTCGCCCAGGGCGAGGAGATGGGCCGCTTCAAACTTGGCTCGACGGTGATCATGCTGTTTACGAAAGATGCGGTGGAGTTTGATGCCGCCTATGTAGCGGGGGCTGCTACGCGGCTGGGTGAGTCTTTGGGCAGGTTTTGCTGATTGCGACCGGCCCAGCAGGGGGGGTGCCCGTCGGTGAATGGGTGCAATCTCCAGTCAGGTTTATTGCTTGCGACCGGCCCAGCAGGGGGGGTGCCCGTCGGTGAGCGGGTGCAATCTCCAGTCAGGTTTACTGCTTGCGACCGGTCCGGCAGGGGGTGCCCCGCGGTGAACGGCCGCAAGCTTCCCATCATTTTCGGGCTGCTGCGGAACTCGACCATTTTTCGCTGCGCGAAAAATCGGGACTCGGACAATCCTCGCAGACGGCCCCCGAAAATGATGGGAAGCTTAAGCTGCGGCCTGATGGTTCACCGCGGGGCGCCCCCTGCCGGAGCTATGGCCGATTCGATGGGGTAGACCGGCAGTGCCCGAGATCGGCAGCGTAACTTCCACAGCCACCTCACATTGCTGACACCACCGATACGCGAAGCCTGAGGAAAGAAGCGGTTAGTCCTCCTCCAGACTGGCAACAATCCGCCGATAACTGTCCATCCGCAGTTCACTGATCTCCCCGGATGCCAGCGCCCCGAGGATCGCGCAGCCGGGCTCGTGCACATGCTGGCAGTCGCGGAACTTGCAGTGGCCGAGGAGCGGGCGGAACTCGCGGAAGCCATGTTCGACCTGGTCCCGGGTCATATGCCAGAGGCCGAACTCGCGGATGCCGGGGGAGTCGATCAGGCTGCCCCCCGAAGGCAGGTAGAATAACTGCGCGGTGGTGGTGGTATGGGTGCCCTTGCTGGTGGTCTCCGACAGGCTCCCCACCCGCAGCTCGGCCTCCGGTAACAGCGCATTGACGAGGGATGACTTGCCCACCCCTGACTGGCCTACGAACACGCTGGTGCGCTCGCGCAGCGCCGCATGCAATTCCTCCATGCCGCCCTGCTTGCTGGAGGTGTGGAGGATGCGGTAGCCCAGGGTGGGGTAGATCGCGAGCAACTGGTCCATCTGGTGCCGCAGCGCCGGGTCATGGGAGAGCAGGTCGGTCTTGTTGAGCAGGATCACAGGTTCGATGTTCACGGTCTCCGCCGCCACCAGGTAGCGGTCGATCAGCATGGCGTGGGGCTCCGGCAGCGGGGCGATGACCACGACGATCTGGTCGATATTGGCGGCCACGGGCTTGAGCTTGCCATAGGGGTCTGGCCGCGACAGCACGCTGCTGCGCTCGCCCTGGGCGACGATCACCCCGGTGGGTTCGCCCTCGCACCACACCACCCGGTCACCGGTGACCAGGTTTTCGAGGTTGGCGCGCAGGTGACAGCGCAGGCGCTGGCCCGAAGGGGACTCCACCTCGACCTGGGTGCCGAAATGGGCGGTGACGAGGCCGTGCTGTTCCGGGCCCAGTTCACCGCCGGCCAGGGACTGCTCGGCGCGGGCGCCGCGCCTGTCGGCCCGCTTGGTCCGTTCTCCCTGGATTTTCTCGATGCGCCAGGCCTGCTGGCGGGTGAGCTTGCGTTTGGACATGCGGGCATTATTGGCGCAGCGCGTAGCACTGTCGAGACAATTTGCTACACTGCGACTTCGGTGCTCACGCGCAATTCGGAGTCGTATGCAAGACGCCAACAACCTGGTCTGGGTAGACATGGAGATGACCGGGCTGGACCCGGATCACAACGTGGTCATCGAAATAGCGACCATTGTCACCGACAGCGAGCTCAACACCCTGGCGGAGGGGCCGGTGATCGCCGTGCACCAGGATGACGCCACGCTCGCGGCCATGGATGAGTGGAATACCAGTCACCACACCCACTCCGGGTTGGTGGCCCGGGTGCGCGCCAGCGTTCACGACGCCCACAGCGCGGCGGAGCTGACCCTGGCGTTCCTGCAGCAGTGGGTGCCGGCGGGCGCCTCCCCCATGTGCGGCAACAGCATTTGCCAGGATCGGCGTTTCATGGCGCGCCATATGCCGGAGCTGGAGCGCTATTTCCACTACCGCAACCTCGATGTCAGCACCCTCAAAATCCTGATGCAGCGCTGGCGGCCCGAACTCGAGGCGGGCATCACCAAGACCTCCACCCACCTGGCGCTGGACGATATCCGCGAATCCATCGAAGAGATGCGTTACTACCGGCAGCATTTACTGAAGCTGAAGTAGGGCAGCCCCTGATCTTCCCCCATGTGGGGCGTCTTTAACTTGAAGGTTGGTGCTGCCTTAGGGCCCAGTCGACGTGCTCGCGGACGAGTTCGGAGGGGAAATTCCTGCGCTGCTCCAGTGCCGCGAGCACGGCGGGAGTGGTGGGGGCGTTGCCCAGGGCCACCGCCAGGTTGCGCAGCCAGCGCTCGTGGCCGATGCGGCGCAGGGCGGAGCCCTCGGTCCTGGCCAGCCAGGTCGCCTCATCCCACAGGAACAGCTCGACCAGTTCGGCATCTGCCAGCCCGTGCCGGGGCTGGAAATCGTCCTCCGGCGTGGCGCGGGCAAACTTGTTCCACGGGCATACCAGCTGGCAGTCGTCGCAGCCGAACACCCGGTTGCCCAGCAGCGGCCGCAGGGCGGGGTCGATAGCGCCCTTGTGCTCGATGGTGAGGTAGGAAATGCACTTGCGCGCGTCCAGCTGGAAGGGGCCGGCAAAGGCGTTGGTGGGGCAGATGTCAAGGCAGGCGGTGCAGGTGCCGCAATGTTTGCCGGCCTGGGGCGCATCCGCCGGCAGTGGCAGGTCGGTGTAGATCTCGCCCAGGAAAAACCAGGAGCCGGCCTGGGCGTTGATCAGCATGGTGTTCTTGGCGATCCAGCCCATCCCGGCCCGCTCCGCGATGGCACGCTCCAGCACCGGCGCGCTGTCCACAAACGCCCGGTAGTGACCGCCCCCGGCCAGTTCGCGGATGCGTTGAGCCAGTGTCGCCAGCCGCTTGCGCACCAGTTTGTGGTAATCACGCCCCAGCGCGTAGCGGGAGATATAGGCCTTCTGCGGCGCCGCCAGCACTTCCAGCGGGTGGGTATCGTCGGCCAGGTAATCCATCCGCACCGAAATCACCCGACAGGTGCCCGGCACCAGCTGCTCGGGCCGGGCGCGCTTCTCACCGTGGCGCGCCATGTAGTCCATGCTGCCGTGGTAACCCGCGTCCAGCCATTTCTGCAGGTAGGCCTCGTGCTCCGCCAGCTCGATGTCGGCGATTCCCAGCTGCTGGAAGCCCAGCTCCGCCGCCCAGGCCCTGATCTGC
>JBFZEF010000068.1:0-3969 GCA_041307045.1 Halioglobus sp. | reverse complement strand
CCAGCGAGGAGGCGCCACGCACCCGGTACCACAGGTCGCGCAGCAGGCCCAGTACCAGCCAGGCGGACAGTGCCACCGCCAGCGCCAGCCAGATGTTGTACTCGGCATGCAGCAGCGGCAGGGTCAGGCCGCACAGGACGGCGACGATGGCGGGCAGCGCCAGCTCAGCCTGCCAGCGGCGGACCGAGTCTTTCTTCCAGCGCGAGATGGGCCCAACCCCCATAAAGGGCACCAGCAGCGCCATCAGGGGGACGAAGACGGCGTTGAAGTACGGCGGCCCCACCGAATACTTGCCGACGCCGAGGGCATCGGTGATCAGGGGAAACAGGGTGCCGAACAGCACGGTGATAGTGGCGACCAGGAACACCACGTTGTTGCACAGGATCAGGGATTCGCGCGATATCCACTCGAAACTCACCCGGCTGGCCACCGCGGGGGCGCGCAGGGCGTACAGGGTCAGGGAACCCCCCACCACCAGCGCCAGGAAGACCAGGATATACAAGCCCCGGGCCGGGTCGGTGGCGAAGGCGTGCACCGAGGTCAGCACGCCGGAGCGCACCAGGAAGGTGCCCAACAGGCTCAGGGAAAACGCAAAGATGGCCAGCAGCACCGTCCAGCTCTTGAACAGGCCGCGCTTTTCAGTCGCCGCCAGGGAGTGCAGCAACGCGGTTCCCGCCAGCCAGGGCATGAAGGAAGCGTTTTCCACCGGATCCCAGAACCACCAGCCGCCCCATCCCAACTCGTAATAGGCCCACCAGCTGCCGAGCATGATGCCCAGGGTCAGGAACGCCCAGGCCACGTTAGTCCAGGGGCGCGACCAGCGCGCCCAGGAGGCGTCGAGTCGGCCGCCCAACAGGGCAGCGATGGCAAACGCGAAGGCGACCGAAAAACCGACATAGCCCATGTAGAGCAGCGGCGGGTGAATGATCAGCCCGGGGTCCTGCAACAGCGGGTTGAGGTCACTGCCGTCTGCCGGGGTCCCCGGCAGCAGGCGCTCAAAGGGATTGGAGGTAAACAGCATGAAGGAGATAAAACCCACCGCTATCGCACCCATGACCGACAGTACCCTCGACAGCACCAGCAGCGGCAACTGGCCGCTGAACACCGCCACCGCAGCGGTCCAGAGACAGAGTGTCAGGGCCCATAACAACAGGGAACCCTCGTGGTTACCCCAGACGGCAGAAAACTTGAAGATCGGCGGCAGCAGGCTATTGCTGTTGGACGCCACCACCTTGACCGAGAAATCGTCCTGCAGGAAGGCGGTGCACAGGCAGGCGAAACTGATGCCCACGAACACCAGCAGGCCGACCGCAAGACCGGGGGCGATCGCCATCGCCCGACTGTTGCGGCGCCAGGCGCCCCAGGCGGGTACAACCGCCAGGATGATGGCCAGGCAAAAGCCAATGATCAGCGCGAAATGACCGAACTCGGGGATCATTTGGCCTTGCCTTTGTGATCGTAGCCCGACTGCTCGAGGGCCTGGGCCACTTCCGGCGGCATATAGTTCTCGTCGTGCTTCGCCAGCACTTCCGAGGCCACCAGCACACCCTGCTCATTGAGCTTGCCCGAGGCCACGGCCCCCTGGCCCTCGTCGAACAGGTCCGGCAGGATACCCTCGTAGACCACGTCCACATTGGACTTGTAGTCGGTCAGCACAAAACGCACCTCCAGGCTGTCATCGCTGCGCTGGACGCTATCGGCCAGCACCATGCCCCCGACGCGGATCGGCTGGCCCACCGGCGCCTTGCCCGCGGCAACCTCTGCCGGCGGGAAAAACAGGTTGACGTTACCGCTCAGCGCATACATCACCAGGCCGGCCGCGGCGCTGGAGAACAACACCACGAACAGTACCAGGAAAAGCCTTTGTTTGCGCACGGGATGCATCAGCTGCCCTCCAGCCCTTTAGTCGGACCCTGTTGCTGCCTCTTTTGTTCCCCCGCCAGCCGGCGCAGGAACCTGCGCTGCCGCCGCTGCGGTACCAGTAATATGAGCACAACCACGACGAGGCTGATGGCGTAGGCGGACCAGACATAAACCCCATGGCCATCCATGGCCACGGCTGCGCCGAGACTATCGAAGTACATCAGCCGCCATCCCCCAGCGCCAGCTTCCTGACCCAACCGGTTTTGGCTTCTCGCTCGAGGATTTCGGCGCGCATGTTCAGCAACAGGCAACAGGTGAACAGCGCGTAGAAGGCCGCGATCGACAACAGCAGCGGGTACAGCATGCTGGGATCGATGCTGGAGCTGCCGCTGAACTTGATCGAAGCCGGCTGGTGCAGGGTGTACCACCAGTCGACGGATTTGTAGATGATGGGGATGTTGACCATACCCACCAGGCTGAGCACGGCGCAGGCCTTGCCCGCCGCCTCCTTGTTGTCGTAGGCCTCGTAAAGGGCAACCACACCAAGATAGAGGAACAACAGGATCAGCATGGAGGTGATCCTCGCATCCCACACCCACCAGGTACCCCAGGTGGGCTTGCCCCAGATCGAGCCTGTCACCAGGGCGATGAAGGTGAGGGCCGCGCCGATGGGGGCGCAGCACTTCAGGGCCACATCCGCCATCTTCATCTTCCAGATCAGGCTGACCGCACCGGCGATGGCCATCACGTAATACCCGGCCAGGGCCACCACCGCCGCCGGCACGTGGATGTAGATGATGCGATAGCTGTTGCCCTGGCGGAAATCGGGGGCGGTGTAGAGCAGGCCCCAGGCCAGGCCCACGCACAGGGCGACGATAGTGACCGGGAGCAGCCAGCGCAGGATGGTCCCGGCGATGCGATACAGCCACGGCGGGGAACCCAGTTTATGAAAGAAGGACCACATACGGGCGGCGATTATACAGTGCGATCGGGGTCGCCCCACAACCGGAAGCCAAAATTAAACTTGATCTGACGCAACGGTAGTTCAGGCATCGACGCTGATTCGCAACCCCGCGGCGATCGCCAGCGGGGCCAGGGCCACGGCGAGGCAGAGCATGGCGCCGATGATCGCGAGGTAGGGCGTGGCGGGAATGCCCAGCGCGGCGTTGCGCACCGCCGCGCTGCCAAAAATGAGCACAGGCATGTAGAACGGCAGTATCAGCAGGGTAATGAGTACGCCACCCCGCTTCAGGCCCACGGTCAGTGCGGCCCCGATACCGCCCACCAGGCTGAGCACCGCGGTACCCAGCAGCAGGCTGGTCACCAGCGTTGGCAGCGCCGGGGCGGGCAGGTTGAGCATCAGGGCAAAGAGCGGCGAGACCAGCGCCAGCAGCAGGCCGGTCAGCAGCCAGTGGGCACCGATATAGGCCAGCACTGACAGGAACAGGGGCTGGGGGGCGAGCAACAGTTGTTCCAGGCTGCCGTCCTCGAAATCGCTGCGAAACACCGTGTCCGAGGTCAGCAGGTTGGACAGGAGGGCGATAATCCAGAGGATCCCCGGGGCAAAACCCGCCAACTGGTCCGGCGCCGGGCCGAGCCCGAGCGGGAACAGCGCCACCACCATGGCAAAAAACAACAGGGGATTGCCGATCTCGATGGGGCGCCGCACGGCCAGGGTGAGCTGCCGCCGCAGCAGCACCAGGCAGAACCGGGCCGCGCCGGGTGACTGCGTGGCCGTGCTCATGCCAGCAGGCCCTCGGTGAGGCTGAGCATCTGCACCCGGTAGTCCACCCGCAACTGCTGGTGCGAGGTCATCACCACTGCCCCGCCGCGCTCCACGTGCGCCACCAGCAGCGCTTCCAGGTCCGCCACGCCGCCCCTGTCGATGGCGGTGAAGGGTTCATCCAGCAACCACAGCGGCCGGGCGGACAGGTACAGGCGTGCCAGGTTGACCCGGCGGTGCTGGCCGGCGGACAGGGCGTGGCTGGGGACGTCCTCGTAGCCGTACAGGCCGACCCTGGCCAGCGCATAATCGATCTGTCGAGTGTCGTAGGCGCTCTCCCCCGCCACATGCCAGGCGAGATTCTCGCGGGGAGTGAGCAGGGC
>JBFZEF010000065.1:0-3334 GCA_041307045.1 Halioglobus sp. | reverse complement strand
GTCCCAGCGCGCCATGGCCGCGCGCCACTGGTGGGAGCGGAGCATGCGATACACCTGTGCACGAGCGCCCTGGCGGCACTCCTCGAGCAGGGGCAGCAGGGCGCGCAATGTCTCGGGTTCGAGCTGGTCCTGCGCACTGCCGACCAGCGTATCCCAGTCCCGGGCGCCATTGGTGGCGCGCGCCAGGGCGCCGAGCTCCCGCCGCAGTTCCCGGGCTTCATCCAGCGCTACTTTGCGCAGTACGCTGCGCATTCGCCGCAGCGTCACCCGCAGCTGGTGCAGGTCTTCTTCGCTGTAGCCTGCCAGGAGTGAGCTGCGCAGGGCCTTGAGCCGATTGGTCGATTGCTGTAACTCGAAGTTCACTGGCTGCTGCCCGCTCCATTCCCGGGAAAACCGGGATTTCCTGCGCGCCCCGGCGCGCTATGCATCGCCACGGCGGCTGGCCCGGCGCATTGGCAGGGGCAGTATACCCCCTGTCCGGGGATGTGCCTGATAATCTTCCCGCCGCGTCTTCGACACTTTTTTGAGCGCAAATTTTTGCGCCTGCGCTTGTCAAACCTTCCGCCGTGGGGGCAAAATCGGGCGCCGCGGCGACCCGCGAGGCGTGCGCCGCACCCTGGCCGGGTGCCGGGTCCAGAGGAGGAAGGGATGTTCAGGGTTTTGGTGTTGGCGGCGCTGGCGCTGGTTTCAGGCTGCCGGGACGAGGACGTGCTGGCGCCTTACCTTGGCCCCTATTACGGCGGGTTCGACACCGCCATGACGGCGGATCCGAGCGACGACCTCAACCCCAACCAGTGTGCGCCGGGGGAGGACAGGGCACTGTGCCTGCAGGCCCACGGCAACCCGCTCAGTCATTTGCTGATGAAGCTGGACCGCAACGCCGCCGGTGAGCTCACCATCGCCTTTTTTCGCGGCCAGGAGGAGTTTGAAACCGGCAGCCCCATCTATCTGAGCGAGGGCTGCAGGACGTCCCTGGGCCCCTCCAGGGACCTGAAGCTGCATCGCATCGACAAAAGCCTCGATGAAACCCAGGTGCTGGCAACCGCGAGCTTTCCGCTGCAGTTTGGCAACCAGGCGCTGGAGTGCACCAACAGCGCGCGCCTCGGCGCGAGCCGGGATCCCGCCATGGAACTCAGCCTGCAGGTCAACCCGGTATCGGGCGCAAGCGCCATCAGCATCACGCTGGAGAAATCGCGCCGGGACGGGGATTACCTCTACGTCAAAAAGGACGGCGAAAAAGTGCCGGTAAAGCTGGATTTGCGCTATGTGGGTACCGATGGCGGCGAATCCCGGCGCCTGTGCGCCGCAGACGGTGAGACCACCATCGAAAGCAAGGACGGCACAGAGTCGGTGTGCGTGATGACCGGGCGCAAGCAATGGCGGGTGGTGCTGCCCCTGTCACCCTGGGGGCCCGGGGTCACGGCATTATGGGGCTCCACGCTCACGCCCACCTGGTACCGCAGCAGCGGTGAGCCGGATGTCGTCACCTTTCACCGCGCGCTGTTCCTGCCGGTGCAACTGGAAGACGACGCGGCGCACCTCGCGCCCGACTGAAACCCGTGCTCGGTGTCGGTCGGCGCAGGGCTTTCGCTGCAGGTAGAGCCACAGTCTGCTACTGTTCCCGGCGCTGTTGCGCCTGCCACAGCCCGGCGTAGTGCCCGCCCTGCGCCAGCAGCTGCTTGTGGGTGCCGTTTTCAACGATTTCACCCTGGTGCAGCACCACGATCCTGTCGGCATCGACGATAGTGGACAGCCGGTGGGCGATCACCAGGCTGGTATGGTCGCGGGCGATCTCCCGCAGCGCCTCCAGGATCGCCCGCTCGGTCCTGCTGTCGAGGGAGGACGTGGCCTCGTCGAACACGAGTATGGGTGGGCGCTTGAGGATGGTGCGGGCGATGGAGACCCGTTGCTTTTCACCGCCCGACAGCTTCAGCCCGCGCTCACCCACCAGGGTGTCCCGCCCCGCCGGCAGCAGGCGGATGAATTCGTCCAGGTGGGCGTGGCGGATGGCTTCTTCCACCTCGCCGTCAGAGGCCTGCGGATTGCCATAGCGCACGTTCTCGAAGATGCTGTCGTTGAACAGCACGGTGTCCTGCGGCACGATGCCGATCACCCTGCGCAGCGAGGCCTGGCTGACTTGCCGGATGTCCTGGCCGTCAATGAGAATACGGCCATGCTCCGGGTCGTAGAAGCGGAACAGCAACTTCACCAGGGTCGATTTGCCGGCGCCGCTGGTGCCCACCACCGCGACTTTCTCCCGGGCCTGCACCGTAAAGCTGACATTCCGCAGGATGGCCCGCTCCCGGCTGTAACCGAAACTCACGCCTTCAAAAACGATCTGGCCGCTGCGCAGTTGCAGTTCACCGGCTCCGGGCACGTCGACCACTGTCGGCGCCAGCGCCAGCAGCTCGAACATCTTTTCGATATTGGCCATGGAGCCCTTGATCTCCCGGAACACGAAACCGAGGAAGCCAAGCGGCAGGAACAGTTGCAGCATGAACTGGTTGATCAGGATGAAGTCGCCGAGGGAGATTTCCCCGGCCCGCACCTGCCACACCGCCAGGCCGATCATGCTGGTTTGCGCCAGCGCGATGATTAGCGCCTGGCCGCCGTTGAGGCCGAACAGGGACAGGCGGTTGCGGCGCCGGGCGAGTTCCCATTTTTCCAGCTCGGTATCGTAGCGGCGGGCCTCGAAATCCTCGTTGCCGAAGTATTTCACAGTCTCGAAATTGAGCAGGCTGTCCAGGGCCCTGGTGTTGCTGGCGGAATCCGCCGTGTTCATTTCCCGGACAAACTGGGTGCGCCATTCGGTGGCCCGCAGTGAGAACACCCCGTAGGCGATTACCGAGACCAGCGTGATCAGAGCGTAGCTGACGCTGTAGTTGTACAGGAAGATCGCCACCACCATGGCGATTTCCAGCAGGGTGGGGGCTATGTTGAACACAAAGAAGCGCATCAGGAAGCTGATGCCGGTGGTACCGCGTTCGATTTCTCGGGCCAGGGCGCCGGTGCGGCGGTTGAGGTGAAACTCCAGGTCCAGCGCGTGGACGTGGCGGAACACCTGCAGGCCGATGCGCCGCATCGCCCGCTCGGTGACCCGACCGAACACGGTGTCCCGCAGTTCAGCGAACAGGACATTGGAGAAGCGGGCAGCGCCGTAGGCAAGCACCAGTCCCAGCATCAGGCCCGTGGCCAGCTCCCCGGCCGACCGGCCGTCCAGGGAATCCACCAGGTGCTTGAGCAGGAACGGGATGAGCAGGATGGCGCCTTTTGCCGCCAGCAGGCAGGCCAGCGCAAGCCCCACCCGGTAGGGTGATTCCAGCAGGTAGGGGAC
>JBFZEF010000064.1:0-7142 GCA_041307045.1 Halioglobus sp. | reverse complement strand
CTGGCTGCCCGTCCTTTAGCAGCAAGCTGCAACAGCCTCAGCCGGCACAATACTGCGTTAAAATGGGCTCAAAACACCCAAAGCGCTGCGCGGGGTGGGCTCTCCTCATGTACTGGCGTGTACACTGCGGTTTCTCGCCCATTTTTGCCTTGTCTCGCACTCGCCTGAGGCTGTTGCAGCATGCTGCTAGGCTGGTGGTTGGCGTTTCCAGCGGCGATTGCTCCACAACCAGCTCTGGGGCTCGCTGCGAATGGCCGCTTCCGCCAGCTCCACAAAGCGTGCGGTGATGCGATGCTCGCCCCGGCGGTAGGGGGGCTTCGCCACTTCCCTGAACTCCACCTCGTAGTAGCCGCGGGCGCGGCGCCGGCACTGGGCAAATAACACCGGGTGGCCGGTCATGGTCGCGATACTCTCCCCCCCCTCGTAGAAGGCGGCCTCGCGATTGAGGAAGGGCAGCCAGTGGCAGCGCTCTGTCTCGATGGGCGCCTGGTCCGCCACCAGCACGAACAGCCTGAACTCGCGCCGGCGCCTGAGGATATCCCGGGCTGCGGTGGCCATCGCGATGGGTCGCGAGCCGAACTGGCTGCGAATCTCGAACATCAGCCGGTCCAGCGTTTTGTTGTGCAGCGGTTTGTAGACCGGATCAATGGGAATATCCAGGTGCAGTTTTACACCGTGCAGCATCCATTCCCAGTTGCCCTGGTGAATGGCAAGCACGATCACCGGTTGTTGGAAGTCATTGGAGTACTCCCGCAGCAGTTGTGGGTTCACGACACTGACGCGGCGCCGGATGTCCGCGGCGCTCATGCGACGGGTCCTGAGTATTTCCAGCGCCACCTGTACCAGCTGCAGGTAAAACTGCTTGGCCAGCAGGGTGATTTCCCGGGTGTTCTTCTCAGGGAAGGCCTGGCTGAGGTTCTGCCGAACCACGGTTTTGCGATAGCCTGCCAGGTAGTAAAGCAGCAGGTATCCCGGCCATGCCAGCGCGTACAGCAGCGGCAGTGGCAGCCGGCTCAGTAGGCGGTAGAACACGGGCAATTGCTTACCGGCCCGGCGGGAGAGGCATGCCCGGTAGCTGTCATGCTATTGGCAATGGTCGGGCAGGGTTACGTCCGCGACCCGCAGCAGGCTGCCGCTGGCAGGGCACAGCAGCTCGGGATTGCTGGACAGGTCTACCCGTTGCAGGGCGGGCAGCTGGTACAGCGGCACGGCGTCGATGACATGGTTGTCATCCAGGTACAGTACCTGCAACACGGACAGCGCGGCCAGTTCACTGATGTCCACGATATTATTGGAGGAGAGGGTGAGCTGCTCCAGTTCGGTAAAGGTGGACAGGCCCGCGAGGGTCTCGATGCCCGCCCTCGCGCAGTTGAGGGACGATACTTCGTTGGCACTGGTGGCCTTGGCGTCGTTGATGGCTCGCCTGATGCACTCGCGCAGGGCCTTGTCCGGAACGTCGAAATCGGTGAACAGGGGATCCGGCGTGTAGATGACCTTTTCGTTGACGGTGAAATCATAACTGCCGCAGGCGGCCAGCAGCAGGAGTGAAAGGGAGGCCAGGTACGGGCGCAGGCGAGTAGTCATGATGGGCAGGTTTCCTTGGTGGTGGCGGTGCCTGGGCGCGCCCCGGGCTGCGTTGCAGACAAAGTAGCCCCCCGGCAGGCGGACCCCTATAATGCTAGCTGGTCGGGCAGATAAAGACGAGCGCGGAAATGGCGGAATCCACCATCACAGACAGTCTCCCGGGAGATCGCGAGTCGCGGGACTCCATCAGCATTGTCCAGCGGGGCAATCTCAAGACGCTGGAGCAGACCCTGCGACGGCAGTGGCGGCTCGGCCAGAATATCGTGCTTTGCTGGAGCGCGGACGAGCGCGGCCTGCTGGTGATTTTCGTGCCCCACTATTTCCTGGGCAACTACTGTGCCGGGGCGGGCGCTGGCTCCACGGAGGGTGATGACAACGAGGCCTTCATCAGGAAACTGATCTCCGGCCGCAGGCGGAAAACGCGCGAGCAGCTGTTCAAGGTCAGCGAGCGGCTCGAGGTAGCCCCCACCTTTATCAAACTCAATACCGCGCTTACCGAGGAGAAAAATGTGCTGGAGGCCGTGGAGCAGCTGATCCGGCGTTACGGCCTCAGCTACGTGGAGAGCCGGGCGGTGGTGCTGCTCGATATCGTCGAGTTCTCCCTGTACACACCCTTCGAGCAGGCCAGCCAGCTGAACAGCCTCTCCTACTCGCTGAATTCCGCCTACAACAAATTGCTGGCCCAGGGGATCGAGGTCAATTTCGCCCGCACCACCACCGGCGATGGCTACTACATCTGGAACCGGGATCTCGGTTCCGCCGCGAACCAGGACCTGTTCTATTTCATGTTGCTGGTGGTGGCGGACAACGCGGTGGCGCGGGCCGCATCCCGGGGCAATACGGTACCCGTCATCCGCACCGCCTACCACATTGGCGGCCACTACGAGCTGTACCAGGCGGAGGGCGTCAACCCCACGGTATTCAGCTACATCGTGGGCGATGTCACTATCGAATTGGCGCGCATGGTTGACCTCGCCCAGGCGCACCAGGTGCTGATAGGCGATTTTCATTGCGAAAGCCCCAGCTGGAAACCTGTGGGCGACGCCCAGGGCGCCACCCGGGCAGCCCCGATGGTAGCCACCCCGGCCTTTATCAGTGCCTGCAACAGGGGGCTGCCCGCCCTGCAGGGCACCCAGCTTTCGGGCAAGTCCATCAGTGCGCTGAGTTGTCATCTTACCGAAGGCGCGGATCGGCAGGACAAGAGCGGTCCCCGGCGCTTTCGCATCGTCGACAAGCATGGGCTGTCGCGCCATGCCTACAACCTGCAGATGACGATCGAGCTGGAAGGGCAGAGCCTGGCCCTGGGGCTGGACGACAGGCGTTTGCCGCAGCGCGGACCCAACCCTTACGAGGGCACCGAACGCGATCGCAGGTCCACCTCCGCGCCCAGCCCCGAGGAGCTGTTCGACGACCTGGCTGTGTTGCTGAAGAGGCGCGGCAGCACAGTGATTACCGAGGATTGACTGGTTTACTCCTGGCAGTAGCGGCGGCCGGGCCCGGTGACGTCCCGCTGGCGTCCACCCTGGCCCGGCAGCTTGGGGTTGCGCTCGCCCCCGCCGGCACCGACCCCGCCAGCTGTGAGAATTTTGCCGTGTTGCTGGTGGTGAGCGACGAGGTGTTCGCCCTGCGGCAGACGCCGGCGCTGACAGCTGGCGCCCCCACCGGTGCGAACAAACGACATTCAGGCAGGCTTGCCGCGGGGCGGGCTCTTCCCGGTCCCGTGACGGTTGAATTCGGCAGCGACGCCATGCGCCACCGGCGGCGCTCCGGGCACAACGAGCTGCTCGGCAGGGCGGTAGGTATAGCCGGCGGGCGGCACCCGCGGGTACTTGACGCAACTGCCGGTCTCGGCCGTGACAGCTTTGTGCTGGCGGATATGGGTTGTGCGGTTACCCTGTGTGAACGCGAACCGGTGCTTGCCGCGATGCTGGCACAGGGCCTGCAGCTGGCGCTCGCCCGCGGCGACGAGTGGCAGCGCCGGGTGGTGCAGCGCATGCACCTCTTTAGCGGCGATGCGCGGGACCCGGCAGCGCTGCAAGCGAGCCCGGCGGATGTGATTTATCTGGATCCGATGTTTCCCGCGCGGGACAAGAGCGCGGCCGTGAAGAAGGAGATGGCGCTGTTCCAGGCACTGCTGGCATCTACCCAATACCAGCAGGATGCCGAGCAGCTGTTGCTGTGGGCGCTGGCGCAGGATGTCGCCCGGGTCGTCGTCAAGCGCCCTCCCCGGGCGCCATACCTGGCGGGGCACCAACCTTCCCACAGCATCGCCGGCAAGGCGGTGCGCTTCGATGTTCATGTGCGCCGCGCCTGAACGCACTATATGAGTGACGAGGTACACTGGCATGACGCACCATAAGACGACCGCACTGGTCACCGGCGCCTCGGCGGGGCTGGGCGCGGAATTCTGCCGCCAGCTGGCGGATCGCTGCGAGGTGATTATCGCGTTGGCGCGACGCGGCGAGCGGCTGGCCCAGCTGCGGGATGAACTGGCCGGGCGCGCGCAATTGCATCCCATCGAGGCGGACCTCACCACGATCGAAGGGGTGGCGCGGGCCATGGAGGCCCTGCGCCAGCTGGGCCCGGTGGACTACCTCGTCAACAACGCGGGTTTCAGCACCTACGGTTTTTTCCCGGACCTCGACATAGATGGCCAGCGTGACATGGTGAGCCTGCATGTCGATGCAACTATCACCCTGTGCCGCGCCGCAATCCCGTTCATGCGCGAGCGCGGCGGCGGCCACATCATCAACGTGTCCTCGGTGGGCGCCTTTCTACCCGGTAAGGGCCTGGCTGTTTATGGCGCCAGTAAGGCCTTCCTGAACTTTTTCTCGTTGGCTCTGCAGGAGGAGCTGGCGGGTACCGGCATCGAGGTACAGGCACTGTGCCCGGGCTACACCCACACGGAGTTCCACCAGCAGATCGAGCGCGAGGGCTTCAACAAGGCGTGGATACCCGAGGCGATGTGGATGCAGGCGGATGCGGTGGTGGCAGCCAGCCTGGCGGCACTGGGCAGCGGCCGCGTGCTGGTCGTGCCGGGGGAGGAATACCAGAAACTGGCCCGCGCCGGTTACCAGCGCCAGCTGGACGCGCTGTAGCCGGCACCGCAGCGCGGTTGCGGCGGCTTAACCGGTCGCAGGCAGCAGCAGGCGCTGCAGGATACCCCGGTAAATTGCCGCCAGCCGCGGCAGGTCCGCCGCCAGTACCACCTCGTTGAGTTTGTGGATGGTGGCGTTGACCGGGCCCACCTCCACCACCTGCGCACCGGAGGGCGCGATGAAGCGCCCGTCGGACGTGCCGCCGGCAGTGGACAACTGCGGAACCAGCCCGGTCACTTCCCCGATACTGGCCACGGTCGCCTCCACCAGCACGCCGCTGGCGGTCAGGAAAGGCTGGCCGCTGAGCGACCACTGCAGGTCGTAGTCGAGGCCGTGCGCATCCAGGATAGCCGCGGTGCGCCGGCGCAAATCCTGCTCCGTGACCTCGGTGGAAAAGCGGAAGTTGAACTGCAGCCGCAGGCTGCCGGGAATGACGTTGGTGGCGCCGGTACCGCCACTGATGTTCGATATCTGCATCGAGGTGGGCGGAAAAAATCCGTTGCCCCGATCCCAGACTTCCTCTGTCAGCGCCTGTAATGCGGGCAGGGCGCGGTGGATGGGGTTGTCGGCCAGTTGCGGGTAGGCGATATGCCCCTGGATGCCACGCACGGTGAGCGTTGCGCCGAGCGAGCCGCGGCGCCCGTTCTTGATCGTGTCGCCGAGGCGGGTGCTGCTGGAGGGTTCACCGACCACGCACCAGTCGATGTGCTCGCCCTGCTGTTGCAGGTACTGCATGACCTTGACGGTGCCATTCACCGCGTCTCCCTCCTCGTCGGAGGTGATCAGGAAGCCGATACGGCCGCGGTGGTCGGGATGGCTGGCCACGAAATCCTCGCAGGCCACCACCATGGCCGCAAGGCTGCCTTTCATATCTGCGGCGCCGCGCCCGTACAGGACGCCATCGACCAGGGTGGGTTCGAACGGCGGGTTGTGCCACTGCTCCAGGGGACCCGTGGGCACCACGTCGGTGTGCCCGGCGAATACCAGGATGGGGCCCGCCTCGCCGCGTACGGCCCAGAAGTTGTCCACCTCGCCATAGCGCAGCGCCGTGGTGCGAAAGCCAAGGGCAGACAGCCGCTCCATCATCAGCGCCTGGCAGCCGGCGTCCGCCGGTGTCACCGAGGGACGCCGTATCAGCTCACAGGCCAGGGCCAGGGTTCTTTCCATCAGTCGGTTTCCTGCGGGCGCGCTCAGTTGTGGGCGTGCAATTCGTGGTTGAGTTCCACTGCCGTGCGGTTGGTCAGGCACTCCACGGCACCGGTGGTGGAGTTGCGCCGGAACAGTAAATCGGACTTACCCGCCAGCTCGCGGGCCTTTGCCGTCTCTACCGGCATGCCGCTGGCATCCAGCATGGTGACCTTGGTGCCGGCGGTGATGAACAGCCCCGCCTCAATGGTGCAGCGGTCTCCCAGTGGTATGCCGGTCCCGGCGTTGGCGCCGATGAGGCATTCCCTGCCCACCGAAATCACGATATTGCCGCCGCCGGACAGGGTTCCGATGGTGGAGCAGCCGCCCCCGAGGTCGGAACCTGCGCCGACAAAGACCCCCGCGGATATCCTGCCTTCGATCATGCCGGGTCCATCGGTACCGGCGTTAAAGTTGACGAAGCCCTCGTGCATGATGGTCGTGCCCTCGCCGAGGTAAGCCCCGAGCCTGACCCGGGCGGTATGGGCAATGCGGACACCGCCGGGCACCACGTAGTTGGTCATTTTCGGGAACTTGTCCACGCTGGCGACTTCCAGCACTTCACCGCGCAGGCGCGCGGCCAGCTGGCGCCGTGGCAACTCGGCGATATCAACCGCGCCCTCGCTGGTCCAGGCCACGTTGGGCAGGATGCCGAACAGCCCCTGCAGATTGGTGCCGTGGGGCTTCACCAGGCGGTGGGAGAGCAGGTGGAGTTTGAGGTAGCCCTCGGGCACATTGGCCGGTGGCGCATCCTCCCGCAGCAGCACGGCGACCGCTGGGCGGCCGCTGTCCAGCAATTGCCCGGCCAGCTCCGCCTGTTCGCCCGCCCCCGCCGCCGCCAGTGCAACCTGCAGGCTGCGCAGCTGGCTGTTGTCGAGGCCTGTACCGGAGGCGCAGTCCCCGACACTGCTTACTACCGCCGCCGGCGGTGCCAGCAGTGGCCGGGGAAAAAACACCTCCAGCCATTCTCCCCTGCTGTTCTGCGTGCCCACGCCGAGGCCAAAAGCGAATGCGCTGTCTGTCATGCTGGATCCTTTGTCGATCAGAGTGTGTGCTTGCTGAAAATTTTCTGGTAGCTGGCCGCCGAAAAGCCGGTGAAGCGCTCGTGACCGGTATCGAGCAGGGGCCGTTTGATCAGGGTGGCCTGGGCCATGATTGCAGCCAGTGCCGACTGCTCGTCCATGTTTTCGCGCGTCGCCGCATCCAGCGCCTTCCAGCTGCTGCTGCGACGATTCACCAGGTTCTCCCAGCCGAGTTCGTCGAGCCAGCGCTGCA
>JBFZEF010000060.1:0-6141 GCA_041307045.1 Halioglobus sp. | reverse complement strand
TGCAGTTTGTGGTGCTATTGCTGGGGACGAAATTGTTGAAAATCGATCTTGCAACAGCGCTGATTGGCGGAGCCGCGGCCATCGTTGGTCCGGCCGCCGCCGCCGCGCTGGCAACTACCAAGGGCTGGAAAACCCTGATTACGCCCGGGATAACCATTGGAATTCTGGGTTACGTGGTCGCCAATTTCGTCGGCGTCGCCATCTTCAAGTGGCTCAGTTAGAAACCAGAGTCCCGCCCTGCGACTCAATTCAGCCGGCACAGGCCACTTCCGTGATTGTTCCGCGTCCTCCTGCAACCTGCTTGCGAATGTCGCCGACGACACCGCCAAAGCAGGTGTTGGGCAGGGGGGTTCAGTCAGACGGCAGATGGCCTTTCTATTCGGCCCGAAATTGGCGAGAATGCCCCCCTTTCGAGAATCTCCCGCCGCGGATGGGTACAAGCGTGAGCGCATTGCAGGGCATGTATAAACTAACACCAGGCCAAACAATCAGATAGGCTGCCTATGCTGCTGATGATCGACAACTACGACTCCTTCACCTACAACATCGTGCAGTACTTCGGCGAGTTGGGGGTGGAGGTGCGTGTGGTGCGCAACGACGAGATTGCGGTGAGTGATATCAGGGCGCTGGCGCCAAGCCAGATCGTGATCTCGCCGGGGCCCTGCACCCCCAACGAGGCGGGTATCTCGATGGCGGTGATTGAAGCTTACGCCGGGGTGGTGCCGATTCTCGGGATCTGCCTGGGCCACCAGAGTATCGGCCAGGTATTCGGGGGCAGGGTAGTGCGGGCGCGCCAGGTCATGCACGGCAAGACCTCGCAGATACACCACCGGGGGCAGGGGGTCTTTCGCGGGCTGAGCGAACCCTTTGAAGCCACCCGCTACCACTCCCTGGTGGTCGAAAGGGACAGCCTCCCGGCCTGCCTGGAGATCACCGCCTGGACCGTGACCGAGGCGGGCGATGTCGATGAGATCATGGGCCTGCGGCACCGGGAACTGGCGGTCGAAGGCGTGCAGTTCCACCCCGAGTCGATCCTCACCGCGCACGGCCACGACCTGTTGCGCAACTTCCTCGAACAGTAAGGGGATAACATGATGAGTCTGCAGGACGCATTGGCCAGGCTGGTTGACCGCCAGGACCTCAGCCGTGAGCAAATGTCCGCCGTGATGCGCCAGGTGATGTCGGGAGACGCCACCGATGCCCAGATCGGGGGCCTGCTGGTGGCGCTGCGGATGAAGGGCGAGACCACCGACGAGATTGCCGGCGCCGCCGCGGTCATGCGCGACCTGGCCACCCCGGTCACAGTGAGCGACGAGCACCTGGTGGACCTGGTGGGTACGGGCGGGGACGGCGCCAACCTGTTCAATGTATCCACCGCCTCCAGTTTCGTGGTGGCCGCCGCCGGTGCCAGGGTGGCCAAGCATGGCAACCGCTCCGTCTCGAGCACCAGCGGCAGCTCGGACGTGCTCGAACACCTCGGAGTGCCGCTGGATCTGAGCCCGGTGCAGGTGGCGCGCGCCATCGACGAGGTCGGCGTGGGATTCATGTTCGCTCCTGCCCACCACAGCGCCATGCGCTACGCCATCGGCCCGCGCCGGGAGCTGGGGATGCGCACAATGTTCAATATCCTCGGCCCCCTGACAAACCCCGCCCGGGTGAAGCGCCAGGTGATCGGGGTTTTTTCCCCGGACCTGTGCCTGCCCATGGCGCGTGTGCTCAAGGCCCTGGGCTCGGTACACGCCATGGTGGTGCATTCCGACGATGGGCTGGATGAAATATCGATCGCCGCCGGTACCCGGGTGGCGGAGCTGCGCGACGGCGATATCAGCAGCTTCCATATCACCCCGGAAGAGTTTCGCCTGCAGCGGCAGAGCCTCGACGGCCTGGTGGTCAACAGCGCCGCGGCTTCCGCCGACCTGATCTGCCGCGCCCTGGCCGGCGCCGATGACGAGGCCGCCCGCAAGGCCGCCATAATGCTCACCCTCAATGCCGGTGCGACGATTTACGTGAGCGGCGTCGCGGCCACCCTGGCCGATGGCGTCGCCATGGCGGACGACGTGCTGGCCAGTGGCCAGGCGGCGGAAAAGCTGCGGCATTTTATCGATTTCACCCGTCTGATGCGCGGGCTGGCGGACTGAGCGATGGCCGCAAAGACCGCGACGATTCTCGACAAGATACTCAGCCGCAAGCGCGAGGAAGTGATCGCGCGGCGCCGGCGCGATTCTGTCGGCAGCCTGGAGCGGCGCATAGCCGACCAGGCGCCCGCCCGCGGCTTTGCCGGGGCCCTGCAGGCGCGCGTCGCGGCGGCGGAACCGGCAGTGATAGCCGAGATCAAGAAGGCCTCGCCCAGCAAGGGGGTGATCCGGGCCCACTTCCAGCCGGCGCAGATTGCCGCCGATTACCAGGCGGGTGGCGCGAGCTGCCTGTCGGTGCTCACGGATATCGATTTCTTCCAGGGCTCCGATGCCTACCTGCAACAGGCGCGCTCCGCTTGCGACTTACCGGTCCTGCGCAAGGACTTCACGGTCGATCCCTACCAGGTGGTGGAGGCCCGGGCCATCGGCGCCGATGCGATCCTGTTGATCGTGGCGGCCCTCGATAACGACCAGATGCACGAGCTGGCCCGCACCGCGGCGGAAGTCGGGCTCGATGTGCTGGTGGAGGTGCATGACCGGGCGGAACTGGAGCGCGCGCTGGAGTTGGCCACACCGCTGATCGGCATCAACAACCGCGACCTGCGCAGTTTTGACACCAGGCTCGAAACCACCCTGGAGTTATTGCCCCATATTCCGGCTGAACGCCTGGTGATCACTGAAAGCGGTATCCACAGCGCCGCGGACGTGGCGTTGATGCGCAGCCACCAGGTGTTTGGCTTCCTGGTCGGCGAGGCATTCATGCGGGCGCGCGAACCCGGCGCAAAATTGCGGGAATTGTTTTTCGGCTAGGGGTTCTACCGTTGGCTGTATACCGCTCTTACCTGGTGCCGTACACCACCATGGTTTTGCCGGCGACGGACACGAGTCCGTTTTCCTCCAGGGTTTTCAGTACCCGCCCGGCCATCTCCCGGGAGCACCCGACGATCTTGCCCAGCTCCTGCCGGGTGATCTTGATCTGCATGCCGTCCGGGTGCGTCATGGCGTCGGGTTCCTTGCACAGGTCGAGCAGGGTGTGGGCGATACGGCCTGATACATCCACGAAAGCGAGGTCGGTCAGCTTGCGGGTGGTCAGGCGCAGGCGGTTGCTGATCTGGCGGGAGATGGCGTAGAGGATATCCGGGAACTGGTTGCGGATCTGGTGGAAGCGCTCGTAGGAAATTTCCGCTACTTCGCACTGGGTCTTTGCGACCACCATCGCGCTGCGCTCCTTGACCTCGTCATCGAACAGGCCCATCTCCCCGACAAAATCACCCGGGTTGAGGTAGGCGACCACCATCATGTGTCCGGGTTCCGACTCGTCCTCCACCATCACCGAGACCGAGCCTTCGAGTATCAGGTAGAGCGAGTTGCCGGGGTCGTGCTGTTTCAGCACGGTGCTCTTGGCCTTGTAGTCCTTGCGCTGGCAGTGGCGCAGGAAATTTTCCACGTTCGGCAGTGTCCTGATAACCTGGGGTTTGACCACATTGATACTCCATGACAGCCCGAGTTGCTGGACGGGAGTGTAGCCGACTCCGCGCCCAAGTAAAACTCGGCGGCCTGTGCTAAGCTGCGCGGCCAGTTTTTGTGGGAGCCAGGGCGGATGAAAGCGACAGTAAAGTGGGCGGATGGCGCCATGTTCGTGGGCGAGTCCGGCAGCGGGCACAGTGTGGTCATGGACGGCCCCGCGGACCTCGGCGGGCGCAACCTTGGTCCGCGCCCGATGGAAATGCTGCTGCTGGGTACCGGCGGTTGCGCCAGCTACGATGTTCTGAGCATGCTGAAAAAAGCCCGCCAGCAGGTGGTGGACTGCCGGGTGGAGGTGGAGGCCGAGCGGGCCGACGCGGTGCCGGCGGTGTTCACCCGCGTCGCCCTGCATTTCGTTGTCACTGGAGTGGGGCTCAAGGAGAGCCAGGTGAAGCGCGCGGTGGAGTTGTCGGCGGAAAAATACTGCTCTGCCTCGATCATGCTGGGCGCTGCCGGCGCTGTCATCAGCCACAGCTACGAGGTGCTGGAATTCGATCCGGCGGCCTGCTGAGGCGGGGTTGCCGCCGTCGGTGTCAGATCCGGTAGCTGCTGCCGGTCATGAGCTTCGACACCGCGGTCATCACGTCCTTCACCGGCCGCGGCAAATCAGTGCCGCCCGCCTGCAGCGCCTTGTCGCCATGGCGCTGCTCGTCTTCCAGCATCTTTTGCAGGATCAGGCGCGACTTGCGATCCTCATCCGGCAGCGATTTCAGGTGGTCCCGCAGATGGTTGCAGACCCGCTCCTCGGTCGCGGCCACGAAGCCCAGGCTGACCCTGTCACCAATCGCGCCGGCGACCGCCCCCAACGCAAAGGACAGGCCGTACCAGGCCGGATTGAGGACGCTGGGCTTGCTGTCCAGCTCCCGCAGGCGCTGCTCGCACCACACCAGGTGATCGACTTCCTCTTCTGCCGCCTGTTGCATCTCCGCGCGCACGATTGGCAGTTTCGCGGTGAGCGCCTGGCCCTGGTAGAGGGCCTGGGCGCAGACCTCGCCGGTGTGGTTGACCCGCATCAGCCCCGCAACATGCCGGCGCTCCCGTGCGGATAACTCGGCATCGACATGCCCGCTTGAGGGCGAGGGCCGGCTCGCGGCGTGGCCGCGATGGGTGAGGGTGCGCAGGGCGGAGTCCGCTTCGGTGATGACGCGATCGAGCAGGGACAGACGACGCGATTGCATGCTGGGGGTTCCGGGTATGCTTCAGTTCGCCTGACTATAGCGCGCTACCGCGCGCCAGCCAATGTCGCGGCGCAGGGTCATGCCCTCCCAGCGGATCTTGTCCACCGCCCGGTAGCAGTCCTCTTTTGCCGCCGCGATGGTGTCCCCCAGGGCGGTGACGCACAGCACCCGGCCGCCGCTGGTGACAATTTCTCCGCCCGCGTTCGCCGTGCCCGCGTGGAAGACCTTGATGTTGTCCGCCTGCGCGGCGTCGAGGCCGTGGATAGGGGTGCCCCTGGGGTAGTCGCCCGGGTAGCCGGCGGCGGCCAATACCACGCCGATCGCGCAGCGCGGGTCCCAGTCGGCGCGGACGCGGTCGAGTTGGCCGTCGAGGGCGGCATCGCACAGCGCCACCAGGTCGGAGCGCAGGCGCACCATGATCGGCTGGGTTTCCGGGTCGCCGAAACGGCAGTTGTACTCGATCACCTTCGGTTCGCCGGCGGGGGAGATCATCAGGCCGGCATAGAGGAAGCCGGTGTAGGCGTTGCCCTCGGCAGCCATACCCCGCACGGTGGGCAGGATGACCTCCGCCATGATGCGCTCAAACACCGCGTCATCCACCACCGGGGCGGGCGAGTAGGCACCCATGCCGCCGGTGTTGGGCCCGGTATCGCCGTCGCCGATGCGCTTGTGGTCCTGGCTGGTGGCCATGGGCAGCACGTTGCTGCCGTCCACCATCACGATGAAGCTCGCCTCCTCGCCCTCGAGGAACTCCTCGATTACTACCCGGCAGCCGGCCTCGCCAAAGGCGTTGCCGGACAGCATGTCGGTGACTGCGGCCTCTGCCTCGTCCAGGCTCAGGGCCACTATCACACCCTTGCCCGCTGCCAGGCCGTCGGCCTTTACCACGATGGGCGCACCGCGGGCGCGCAGGTAAGCCAGGGCCGGTTCCAGCTCGGTGAAGTTGCGGTAGGCGCCGGTGGGAATACCGTGGCGGGCGAGAAAATCCTTGGTGAAGGCCTTGGAGCCCTCCAGTTGGGCGGCCCCCTTGCGCGGCCCGAAACAGCGCAGCTTGCGCGCTTCGAAGTAGTCCACCACACCGCCCACCAGCGGCGCCTCCGGACCGACGATGGTCAGCCCGACGGCGTTGGCCTTGGCGAAATCCGCCAGCGCGGTGAAATCCATCGCGTCGATAGCGACGTTCTCAACGCCCGGCTCGGTGGCGGTGCCGGCGTTGCCCGGCGCCACGAAAACCGTCTCCACCCGCGGCGACTGGGCGACCTTCCAGGCCAGCGCGTGCTCGCGTCCGCCGCTGCCGATGATCA
>JBFZEF010000058.1:0-13969 GCA_041307045.1 Halioglobus sp. | reverse complement strand
CCCGAGGCAGAAGCCTTCTCCGGGCAAGCGGAGGCGGCAGCCAGAGCGGCAAACGTCAACCTCAGGGAAGTCTTCGAATCCCCGTCGACTGCGGCTGTGCTGCCGCGAATATCGGCGGAGGAGGCCGCAATGCAGGAGGAGGCAGCGGCGGTCGCACACCAGGAGGCGAAGTGGTCTCCGGTACAGATCTTGCTCAATCCCGACGAAATTCTGCGACACCCCAATACCACGCGCTCGCTGCTGGGGGTTGAAATTCCGCCCGCAACCGCCACCAGGCTTATATGGAAGCCGTCGCGCACCTTCAGCGGCATGGCTGTGGACACCCCGGTGCTGGTGGTCAACGGCGCCTATGACGGCCCCGCCATGTGCCTGACGGCGGCCGTACACGGCGACGAACTCAACGGGATAGAGATGATCCGGCAGGTGATGTACGAACTCGATCCACACCAGCTGCACGGGATGATCGTTGGAGTTCCGATCGTCAATTTGCTGGGCTTCAGTCGCAATTCCCGCTATTTGCCCGACCGGCGCGACCTCAATCGCTACTTCCCGGGAAACCCCAATGGCAGCGTTGCTTCACGCATCGCCAGCGGCTTCTTCAATGACGTGGTCAAGCACTGCGACATGCTGATTGATATCCATACGGGGTCATTCTATCGCACCAATATCCCGCAATTGCGGGCCGACCTCAGCAACAAGCCGGTGGCGGATTTTGTCGAGTTGTTTGGCGACATTCCCGTGCTCCATTCCAAAGGCAACAAACGCTCGCTAAGGGCGGCTGCGGTGAGCGCCGGGATTCCCACCGTCACCCTGGAGGCCGGCGAGCCCATGCGCATGCAGCGCGATATGGTCGACATTGGCGTCAAGCTCATCAACACAATGCTCGCCAAGAGCGGCATGTATTCGAAGCTGGGCCTGTGGGTAAAGCCGGCCCCGGCTTACTATGATACCGCCTGGGTCAGAACCGATGCTTCCGGCATATTGTTCAGCCGCATCGCGCTGGGGGATGAGGTCAAGGAGGGGGAAGTCCTGGGCGCGGTAAACAACCCGATCAGCAATGAACAGGTTGACATCGTCTCACCCCACAAGGGCCGCATCCTTGGCATGGCGCTGGACCAGTTCGTCATGCCGGGTTTCGCGATCTATCACATCGGCATACACACCCCCAAGACATCCCTCATGGCCAGGGAGAGCACAGCCGGTGAGGAGAGCGATGAGATGGACGAACCTGCAGGCCCGGGGGAACGCTATGATGACGAATAGCGTCTGCCCCGCAATCGACACGGGGCCACGTGATCCAATTAGCAGCAACTGACGTAGCCTTAATGCACCCACTTCGCTCTCGAGGAACCCAACGATGAATAAGAAGCTCATATCCCACGCGATCCAGGTGACACTGTTTGGCACCACCCTGGCCATACCACAGTTCACGCTTGCCGAGCAGGCAAGGCTCGAGGAAGTGGTCGTGGTCGCCCGCAGGCGCTCGGAGGACCTGCAGCAGGTGCCGATCGCGGTCACCGCGTTCACATCAAGTGAAATCCAGAGCGCGGGTATCAGCAGACCCCAGGATTTCATCTCCCTGACGCCGAACGTGTCGATCGTCGACGCCGCCAACGCCGGCGACACCCAGGTCACCATACGCGGGCAGTACTCGACCCGCGATGCCGAATCGACTTTCGCCTATGTAGTGGACGGCGTGCTGATCACCAACCCCAACGGCTTCAACGGCGAGTTGTTCGACATCGAACAGATTGAAGTGCTCAAGGGCCCACAGGGCGCGCTGTACGGCCGCAACGCGGTCGCCGGCGCTATCATCGTCAACACCGCCAAGCCCACCCAGGAGTTTGAAGCCGACGTCAAGGGTACCCTGGGCGACGATAACCTGCAGAAGGCCCAGGCCACGGTCAGCGGCCCGCTGATAGACGATCAACTGTATGGCCGCCTGTCCATGTTCTACGGCGAGTCCGACGGCCAGTTCGAGAACAAACTCACCGGCGCTGACGACGCGGTCAACTATTGGGAGGAACAGGCGGTCCGCGGGCGGTTGATCTGGGAACCGACCGACAAGTGGACCGTGGACACGATCGGCAGCTACCGGGAAGTGAAGGGCGGCGCAATCAATTTCAATGCGGTGTTCGCCCTGCCCGGAGCCGCGGAGTTCCTTGGCAACCCCGACCTTTACGGGGATGTCAATGACCACAACTTCAAGTACATCTTCAACGTGCCGGGGGAGAACGAGCAGGACAACACTTTCTTCTCGGTGAAATCCGACTATGAATTGGACTTCGGCACGCTGACCGTCACCGCCGCCTATGACGATATGCAGGAATACCTGCTGTCCGATGGTACCAGCGCGGCCTTTGGCGGTTACTCCCTGGGTGCCGAGGCCTCGCAAACCGCCTGTACCGAAAGTTACAACAGCTTTGATACCTCACTGCTGCAGAGCCCATTCTTCGCCATCCAGGACGGCCTGCCCCCCGGGGTTTTCGTGCCCGAGTTGGGCGGCCTCAACGGCCTGCTGCCGCCCTACTCGCCCACCACCTGCGACGGCTACCAGTACCAGCAGCGCGACCAGGAGAGCAGCAGCATTGAGGCCCGTCTGACCTCCGACGAGGAGGGCTGGTTGCGCTGGCTGGCAGGTATTTACTATGCCGACATCGAACGCACCGCCGCGGTGGGCTATGGCGCCGACCTGGGCCTTGGCTTCCGTCGTACCATCTATATTCCGCCCAGCGGCCCCAACCCCACCGACCAGTTGTTCTGGGACAAGTTCAGTACGGACGTCTACGCGGCCTTCGGGCAGGTGGAGATGGATGTGGGTGAGAAAGGGGAACTGGCCCTGGCCCTGCGCTACGACGAGGAGGACCGCGCGGTCGATAACAAGGTGCCCAACGTCCTCAACGCGCAGATTTTCGGGCAGTTTGGCAGGGCGCCGATCAACCCGGCTTTCGATGGCTCCCTCACCGATACCATTCCCGACCGGGACGCCAGTTACAACCATTGGCAGCCCAAGATCAGCTATGTCTACAGTTTCACCGACGAATTCAATGGCTACGCCTCCTATGGCGTGGGCTTCCGCTCCGGGGGTTTTAACAACATCGGCAGCGCGGCCACCATCGACAATGCCTTTGGTTCCTACCCGACGGCGCCGCAGAATGTGCGCGACGACTACGACAAGGAAACCACCGACACCTATGAATTGGGCTTCAAGAGCCAGTGGCTCGACAACAGCCTGAGAGTCAATGGCGCGACCTTCTACACAGAGGTGGATGACTACCAGTTCTTTAACTTCTTTGCCGGTCCTTTCGGCCTGCTGCGCGTGGTGTCCAATATCGACAGCGTTGAAATCTACGGTGCGGAAATCGACTTCGCCTGGGCCATCAACAACTACCTCACCTTCAGCGGCGGCTACGGTGCAATCAGCTCAGAGATCAAGCAGAACAGCAATCGGCCCTATACCGAGGGCAATGACCTGCCCTACGCGCCGGAGGGCTCCGGTGCACTCAGTCTCGATTTCAGCATGCCGGTGTTCGGCAACTTCGAGTGGATGACCAGGCTGGATTACGAGTATGTCGGCAAAACCTGGTTCCACACCGTGCAGGATGACACCACTGTCAACTTCTTCACTGACCTGTCCGATGTCTACGGTGTCCCCGGCTTCGGTTTCGGCCCCAGCGAGTATTCCAATACCGAGCGCGACGCCTACTGGAAGCTGAACCTGCGCGCCGGCATCTCCGGCGAGCACTGGTCGATCGAGCTGTGGAGCAAGAACCTGACCGACGAGGACTACCTGGAGGAGGTGATCCCTGCCCCTGAGTTCGGCGGTTCCTTCATCCACGATTCCGCCGGGCGCATCAGCGGGGTGGACCTGACCTACAGGTTCTGATGCTGTCGCGGCTGGTTTTTTAGCAGGACATAGGCCACGCGCTCGACCCCGAAAGCCAGCAGGCGCTGGTCGCTCGTTCCCTCGAACGCGGCCGGGCTTACGGGCGCGTGGTGCCCGAGCGTGATTTCGATCACCTCGTGGGGGTACAGGGCGCTGACGGGGATGACGATGTCACAGTTGCCGGCGGTAAGGTCCTGCTCGCCGATATCGACAGCATTTATTCTCACACTCGTCCGGGTGTTGGTCCCGTAATACCGCCCTTCGATGACCAGGCGCACAGCTTCTATCTCCTGAATCAACCAGTGGCGAAACAGGCGAAATCGAATTCTCGATTCGCTGCCGGTACTCCAGACGCCCCAGTCCCGGACAGTGCTCCAGCCGATGGCAAGATCGACCATCGTTGCCAGGTCTTTGCCTCTCGCGTCGCCCATCAGCGTGGGCGTGAGCATCAGCTGCTCTACTTTCTGCTGGCGCTGCTGCGCCCTGGTGTCGATCGCTGCCAGGCTTTCGCTGCGCCAGCACGGACTCAACACCTCGAAGGGATAGGCGTCGCTGCCCATGAAATGCCGGGCAAGCTTGTAGTTCGAACGCCGGTAATGCCTGCGTAGGGACGCCACCGTGTTCTCACTGAGGAAATAGCGGGTCGCCTGGCCTTCGACGCCAATCAGGGACTGGGTGACATCGACCAGCGCGATGATCCTGTCCTTCCAGGCCGGCGACTTCTTCATCGACTCCAGCAGGAGCGCTCCTTCGACATCGAGACTCTGGTTATAGTATTCCCCGGCCCCTGTGAAGTGCTCATCCCTGCAGACCTTGAGCTGATCGAGGAAATCACTGACCACGTCGCCGCCGTGCAGTTGCGCACGGCTGTAGATTCTCACGGAGAAGGTGGCGCCTGGAATGCACCGCTGCCAGGGGCGCAGGAGTCGGTAGTAATTCCGGTTGGGGTTGCGCAGGGCCGCCAGGGCCCTGAAGCGTTCGCGCAGTGTCCGCGGGTGCTCGATGGCCGCGATGTCGATCAGGTTCATATTGCGCTTTACCCGCTGCAGATGACCGGACTGGATCACCTCCGCCTGCTCGCGCAGGTATACCAGCACATGGACCTGGAAACCGCCCAGGGCGCTCATCAGCCGACGGATGTGCTTTCTTCCGAACCATAGGGAACTCATACCCTCCCATGACAGCAGGGCCTGTGCGTAGCCCGCCTCTCTGGCGGCAAGAAGCTCTGCGGCGAGCTGCGCCAGCGCACCGTCCTCCAGCTGCCGCAGCAGGCCCGCGTGGCCATTGCCCTCGCCAAGGCCGGTCTCGGGAACGTAGATCGAGTGCGCCAGCAACCACTTGCGATTGAGAAAGACGGTATTCTGGATCGACGTACTGCCGGTCTTGTCAGTGCCGATGTGCAGTACGACTCGCACTAGTGTCCTGTGGTGTCACGGGTATTCAATTGATCACAGCCCTGCTGATTGGCGCTCGTGCCCCTGCACGCCAGGAAACACGTTAAGCGCGCACTATAAATCGCAGCGGGCAAACTCGCACTCATTGATTGGAGGATCGTAGCGGCCGCTGTGCAGGGCGTATACTACCGCTCCAACCTCACTCAGCACCCGAACCCGCAGCCTATGGATGGACTCCCCACACCCCGACGCTACATGGCGGTGTTCGCTATCTCCTGCGGCACCGCCCTCAACGTCATCGACGGGGCGATTCCCAACGTCGCCCTGCCCACCATTGCCACGGACCTGGGGATAAGTTCCGCAGCCGCCGTGTTAATCGTCAGCATCTACCAGCTGGTGCTGGTGATGACGCTACTGCCCTTTTCCGCACTGGGCTCGCAGATCGGCTTGAAGCGGCTTTACCTGTATGGCCAGGGCGTATTCATCCTCGCCGCGCTGCTGTGTTTTTTTGCGCCCAGCCTGCCACTGCTGCTGGCGGCGCGCGGCCTGCAGGCCCTGGGCGCTGCGGCCGCCCTGAGCGTATCCAGTGCACTGGTGCGCTCCATCTACCCGACCGGTCAGTTGGGCCGAGGCCTCGGCATCAACAGCGTGGTAGTGGCCAGCGCCGCGGCCCTGGCACCGATCCTGGGGGGCTTCATCGTCGCCGCGGCGAGCTGGCAATGGGTCTTTGTCGCCACCGTTCCACTGGGCCTGCTGTCTCTCGCACTGGGCCGGGTTTTCCTGCCCGATTCCCCCGCGCGCCGGGAGCCCTACGACCTGCCGGGAGCGCTGCTGTGCGCCCTCAGCTTTGGCCTGATCGTTGCGGGCCTGCTGGCGCTGGCGCAGGGCCAGGCCACTGCCACCGCGCTACCCGTCGCTGTCCTGGGTTTGCTGATTGCCGTCATTTTCGTTCGCAGGGAGTTGCGCGAACCCTCGCCGATACTGCCGGTGGACCTGCTCGGACATCCGATAGTGGCCCTGTCAGTCCTCGGCGCCTTCCTGGCTTTCATTGGCGCCATGACCTTCATGCTTTCCGTGCCCTTCAGGCTGCAGCAGGATTTCGGTTTCTCACCCGGCGAAATCGGCGCTGTCATCGTGCCCTGGCCGCTGAGCATGATGATAGTCGCCCCCATTGCCGGCATGCTGTCGGACCGCTTCCACCCGGGCCTGCTCGGCGGCATCGGCATGGCCATCGCCACCCTGGGCATGCTGCTGCTCGCCTTCCTGCCGGAAGGGGCATCCTACGGCAGCATCGCCTGGCGGATGGCGATCTGCGGGGTGGGTTATGGCATGTTCCTCTCGCCCAACGCGCGTTTGGTGGTGTCAGCGGCGCCGCTGGCGCGGGCCGCCTCGGCGGGTGGGCTCATCTCCACCAATCGACTGCTGGCCCAGACCCTGGGGGCAACCCTGCTGGCGGGGCTGTTAAACCTGGGTTACGGCAGTGACGCCACGCCGGCGCTGATCGCCGCCGCGCTCGCCCTCTGCGCCGGCATCTGCAGCGTGGCGCGCCTGGCCATGCCCGACGCGCCGGGCATCAGTGAGGAACGCCAGGGCTGAACCGCCGCCAGTGCTATTTTTTTCCGCCGGAAATATAGGCCATGAAATCCGGCGTATTGGCCTTCATATCGGCATCAATTGTGCGGGAGATATCCGAGTCGGCCATCATGGCGTCCCAGGCTGCCAGCCCATCCACCTCCGCCATGATGTCCCAGCCCAGCTGGCCCGGTGCCGCCAGCCGGGGAATTGCCAGCGCATAGCGCAGGTAGATGTCCGCCAGGGACATCCGGGTGCCGGCAACAAAGGGAGAAAATGTCGCCTGCGCATTGAGCGTGCGCACACCGCGCTGCAGTGCCACGCGCACTTCATCCTTGACCGCCTGGTCGATTACCGCGCTGCCCAGGACTGCCGGCAGCAGGCGGCGCGCGGGCAAGTCAAAGTACAGCTCCGCCACCTTCATCAGCTGCCTTACGCGGGCGCGCGCCTCCGGGTCGGCCGGATACAGAGGCTGGTCGGGGTAGGCGTCTTCCAGGTACTCAAGCAACACACTGCTTTCGCCCAACAGGGTGCCCCTGGCCGTGGTCATGGCGGGCACCTTGCCGGCGGGATTGACCGCCAACAACTCAGGGCTCCCCGGATACACCAGGTTCTCCCGGAAGGGGATGCCCTTGGCCATCAGCGCGTGTTTGACGATATTGTAATAGTTGGAGAAGGCGAAGCCATGCAGGGTCAGCATACTGTGTTCCTCGAGGGGAGAGTCCGGGCCAGCCGGACAGGGCCGGAGCGCCGGATTACGGGACAGCCAAGATAACCTGCCGGCGGCAAAAATCAACCGCCGGACGCTGCTGCCAAGCCCCGTGAAACCGGCTACAATGCGCCACAAATGTTTGTTTTGGCGGGGTTTTTGCGCGAATTTGTTCGCCCCCTGCCCTGCTGCGCTGGTCGGCGGCGCAACTTATACGGGACAGCGATCCATGATGTCGGGAGTGTTTTACCGCCGGGTTTCCCTGCTGCTTTTGCTCTGCGCCGTGCCCTTCCTGGCCGGCAGCCAGTGCGCCATTTTCTTCAGCTCCGGGGGCGGCTCGGATGACCGGGACGAGGACGACGAGGTCATCGTCGTCGCCAGCGGAACTTTCGGCGAGACCCCGGTGGCCGGCATCGACTACGTCTCCGGTTCGGTGAGCGGTGTCACCGGCAGTGATGGCGGATTCGAGTACGAGCCGGGACAACCCATCGAGTTTTCTATCGGCGACATAGCCCTGGGGCGAGCCGTCGCCGGGAAAGCGTTGATAACACCCGCCGAGCTGGTGACGGATGGCACAGCGGATGACCCCGCCGCCATCAATATCGCGCGGCTGCTGCATTCGCTCGACGCCGCGCCGGGCGATGCGGCGATTACTGTCGCAGCCAGCGCGCGGGCCAAGGCGGTCAAATCCGACGCCGCAGTGGCGACGGCCATCGAGTACCTGGACTTCTCCGATGATGACGCCTTTGCCAATGCGGCAAGCCAACTGGTGACGGTCCTCACCGCAGACTACGGCTTCACGGGTGTACTGGTAGACGCCGAGACAGCACGGCGGGGCATGGGAAGCGCGAATTGAGCGCACGCCGTTGAATACCGCAAGGGCAGCGGCTGTGCACGCCACCGTGCCGATGATCGACCTGCACGGCCCCACGGGCCAGTGCGTTGAGCAGATGGCCCGCGCCTGCGCCGACTGGGGCTTGTTCCAGGTGTCCAATCACGGCATTGACGCGGGTCTGGTGCACGCACTGCAGGCAGCCAGCCGGGCATTTTTCCAGCAATCCCTGGCGGCCAAACAGGCGGTCGCGCGCGGCCTGGACCAGCCCTTTGGCTACTACGACCGGGAGCTCACCAAGAACCTGCGGGATCGCAAGGAGATTTTCGATTACGCACCCCTGGAATCCACACCATGTCCTGCGCACCCCCCCGGGTTCCGCGCAGTACTTGAGAGCTACGCCGTGGCCTGCCATCGACTGTCCCTGCGCCTGCTGACATTGTGCTGCGAAGGCCTGGGCGCCACGCCCAAACTGCTGGCCCGGCATTTCCAGCAGGGTCACAGCAGTTTTCTCAGGCTGAACCACTATCCTGTCGATGATCCGCTGGCCGGCACCGATGCGCCCGCCGCCGGTCCTTTCGGCATCAGCCACCACTCCGATTCCGGTGCCCTGACGGTCCTGCTGCAGGACGAGGTGGCGGGCCTGCAGGTAATGCGGGATGGGCACTGGTTCGAGGTACTGCCAGTAGCGGGCAGCCTGACAATCAATATAGGTGACTTGATGCAGGTCTGGTCCAATGATCGCTACCTGGCCCCGCTGCACCGGGTGCGGGCCAGCAGCGGCAAGGACCGATTCAGCGCAGCCTATTTCTGCAACCCGGACTACAGCGCCGTGGTGGAACCGGTCGCCGCAACGCTATCCGCCGCCCCCGCCCGGTATCGCCCGGTGCACTGGGGCGAGTTCCGGCGCCAGCGCGCCCTCGGTGACTACGGCGACTACGGCGAGGAAATCCAGATATCAAGGTACCGACTGCCATGAGCGAGACCCCGCTGTACGATGCCTATCAACGGTTTCTCGCCAATGCGGGTACACCCTTCACGGTCCCCGGCCACAAGCGCAACCCTGAACTGAGCGACCCGCTGCTGGCCCTGGACGTGCCGCATTATGGCGGTGTCGAGGACCGCCGGGTTTCCAAAAAGCGCCTCGCCGGCGCGGAGCGCCTCGCCGGGGAGTTGTGGGGCGCGCCCTGGTGCGGCTTCTCGGTGCAGGGCTCTTCCCACGGCAACGAGGCCATCGCCCTGACCGTGGGCAGGCCGGGCGACAAGGTGATCGTTGCGCGCACCCTCCACAAGTCCCTGTTCTTCGGCCTGGTGCTGGCCGGCCTCATCCCGGTGTGGGTGCGACCGGATATCGACGCCGAGACGGGCCTGACCGCCGGCATGCCGGCGCAGCGAATCAGGCAGGCACTGCGCGAACACCCTGATGCGCGGGCCGTGATGCTGGTGGAACCCAGCTACGTGGGCGGTGTTTCGGATGTGGCCGCGATAGCCAGGGTGGCGCACGAATTCGGGGTTCCGCTCACGGTTGACGCCGCCTGGGGAGCGCACCTGGGCTTCCATCCCGAGCTGCCTCCCCATGCCATCCAGGCCGGCGCGGATATCCTGGTGACCAGTGTGCACAAGCATATTACCGGTTTCACCCAGTCTTCCATGGTGCTGGCCCAGGGCGAGCTCATCAACCGCGAACGCCTGGAGGCCGCCTTCGAGGGCCTGCACACCACCAGCCCCTCCGGTGCCATTTTCGCCTCCATCGACCGCGCCCGCGGCCTGCTGCAGGACCGCGGCGAGGAACTCCTGGGCAACGCCATCCGTATCGCCGGCGACGCCCGCGCGCGTTTGCGCGAGGTCCCGGGGCTGGGCGTGGTCGGCAGTGAAATCACCCGGCGTTGTCCGGCGCTGCTGATGCACGACCCGACCAAGATAGTGCTCACCCTGCCAGGTACTGGCGCGGATGGGCAGGTGGTTGCCGATGTGCTGGAGCAGCGGGGCATCCACCTGGAGTTTTCCGACCGCGATACCTTCTGCCCGGTCATCACCCTGGCCGATACCGATGCGAGCGTCGACAGGATGGTCACGGAGGTCATCCGTGCGATCGAGGAACATCGCGGCGCGGCGCGGCCGGTGGTGCCGGCCACCGCCTGGACCGTGATACCCGATAGCGTGATGTCACCGCGCGACGCATTTTTCGCGGCCCACGAACGGGTGCCCGCGGCAAAGGCCATCGGCCGTATCGCGGCGGAGACCGCCGTGCCCTACCCGCCGGGGATACCCGCCCTCGCGCCGGGGGAGCGAATCCAGGCCGATGTGCTGCGGGCGCTCCACGCCGAGGTGGCCGGTGGTACCCGGGTCGCCTACTGCGGCGACCCCACCCTGGCGACCATACTGGTGGTCAGCGAGTAAGCGCTGCGCTGGCGGCGGGGCTCAGATGCTGAAAGCGTCGTACACGGGGTTGCCGCCGGCGAGCAGCGTTTCGCACCGCGCGCGGTAAGCGGGCTTGAACTCATCGTGGGTGAATATCCAGAACTGCTCCTCACGGATAGCCTGGAAGACCCTGGCGGCACAATCGGCGGGCGCCATACCGGCGGCGATGCCCGCCCGCAGGAAGCCCATCAACTGCTCATTGGCGTCGGCGGACACGGAGGCCGGAAGGCTGTGGCCGGCGCCCGAGTCCGCGATCCCGGTGGCGATGGGGCCGGGGCAGAGCACCGAAGTTTTCAGCAGCGAACCGATGGCCTGGAGCTCATAGTGCAGGGTTTCGGTCAAGGCAACCACCGCCTGCTTGCTCACGGTATACGGGCCCATCAGGGGTGATGCCAGCAAACCGGCCAGCGAGGAGGTGTTGACGATGTGGCCGGGGCTGTTCTGGGCCAGCATGCGCGGGACAAAACTGTGGATGCCGTGGACCGTGCCCATGAGGTTGATGTTCAGAATCCACTGCCAGTCGGCGATCGAGCGTTCCCAGCTGAAACCGCTGAGTAACACCCCGGCGTTATTGAACAAAAGGTCGACCCGGCCATAGCCGGTAAACGCGGCATCGGCGAGGGCAGCCACGTCTTCCGCCCTGGCGACATCAGTGGGCACCGCGATGACACTGGCGCCGGCGCCAGCAAGCTCCGCCGCAAGCTCCCGCAGGGGCTCCGGCCGCAGGTCCGCGAGCACCACTTTCATGCCCTCGGCGAGGCACTGCCTTACCAGCCCCAGCCCGATCCCGCTGGCGGCTCCGGTGACCACCGCCACCCCACCCCTGAACTCCCGCATGGCCACCCCGTTTACGGCGTTCGCGACAAGGTCGTCAGGATAACCCACTCCCGGGCCAGCTGCAGGTGTCGGTGCCGCTGCAGGAAATGCCGCTATGCTACCCGGGCCGCGCGGATTGGCCGGCACGGGAGGGTGGTGGCGCCGCTAGCAGCCCTGGCGCGGCGCCTTGTTACACTCGGCAGCGGTTTCGGCCTGCCTGCGGTTGTGGTTGTCCTGCCACACGCCCAGGGCCAGTACGGATGAGTAAATAAAGAGAATGATTGCCATGATGTTCACCTGCCTCACTGATTTGTGAATGACCGGCCCATGCTTTCGGGCTGGTGTCAGGAAGTGTAGGCTTAACACTTTTAACCACAATTGGCCGAAAATACTCCGGTGTGTTGCATAAATGGGCATGGGGGGTGTACCAGGTTTGCTCGCCCCGGGCGCCATCGGCTACCCTGTGCCCCCTCAACCCATAACGGGCTATAGCGCGATGAAAATACTCAAGAAATCGATCCTGGCTGTCCTGATCGCCCTGGTCCTGGCAGTGGTCAGCTTCAATGTCTGGGGTTACCTCACCCTGGGCAAGCTCACGCCCGGGGACAGCCAGCCGCGGGACGACAACGCCAATAAAGTGGTGATGGTCTTTGGCGCGACCGGGCGGGTGGGGGATGGCCTGCTCAAGGCCGTGATCGAAGACCCGAAAGTTGAAAAAATCTTCGTGGTTTCCAGGCGCAGCTCACCGCGTATCGAGGAAGCCGTGGCCAGCGGCAGGGTAGAGCTGAAGCTGCAGGACGATTTTACCAACTACGGCGACCTCGCCCCGATCCTGGCGGATGTGAACACGGTGTTGTGGGGGCTGGGCACCTCCTCGCTGCAGGTCGATGACGCTGCATACACGCGCATCCACGTGGATTTTCCGGTGGCTTTCCTGACCACATGGCTGGCGGCCAGGACCCAGGCCCCGATGGCGTTCCACTACGTTACCGGTATGGGAACTGACCCCGAGGGCAGCGCCCACTGGGCGCGGGAGAAAGGCCGGGCCGAAATCGGGCTGGCCGCAATGGCAAAGGGCACCGGATTGCGCACCTTCGCCTATCGCTCCGGCTTCATACGCCCCGCATCGGATCGGTCGAACCCGGCCCACTACCTGCTGGAGTGGGTGCTCAAGCCGGGCCAGCTGGCAATCAGCTCCGAAGACCTGGCCGGGGCGATGCTTGAAATCAGCGCCCGTACCGGCGAGCTGGCAAACGGCACCGTAATCGACAACGCCGACAGCATCGCTTTCGCCAGGGAATATCGCCAGGGCGCGCAATGATGCGGGAAGTGCTCATCACGCACGAGCCGGTGGAGCTCTACAAGATCCTGAAGTTCGAGAGCCTGGTGGACAGCGGCGGGCAGGCCAAGACCGTGATTGCCGATGGCCTGGTCCTGGTCAACGGCGCCGTGGAAACACGCAAGCGCCGCAAGATTCTTAATGGCGATGTGATAAGGTTCGCCGGCGAGGAGCTGAAGATACGGCTCGGCTGATTCCGAGGAAGATCACATGCGCGCATGGAAAGTTCACCAGTTCGGCATACCCGCGGAGGTCATGCGGCTCGACCCGGACTCCGAGGAGTTCGAGCCGGGGCCGGGACAGGTCAAGGTCAGGGTTGAGGCCGCGGGCCTCGGGCTGCCCGATGTCTTCATGTGCGGCAACAACTACCCGCTGACGCCGCCCCTGCCCTTCACGCCCTCGCAGGAAGCGGCAGGTGAGGTCATCGCCCTGGGCGAGGGGGCGGACCCGGCGCTGCTGGGCACCCGGGTACTGGGCCCCACCCTGTTCCAGGCCCAGCGGGGCGGCCTGGCGGATGCCTGCCTGATGTACGCCCAGGCGGCATTCCCCATCCCCGATGACATGCCGGGCGAGGAAGCCGCGGGCTTTTTCATCCCGTTTCTCACCGCCTGGATCGGCCTGGTCCGACGGGCCCAGATCACCCCGCAAGACACGGTACTGGTACTCGGCGCATCCGGCAGCTCCGGTTGCGCGGCTGTGCAACTGGCCAAGGCCAAGGGGGCGCGGGTGATCGCGGTCGCCGGCGGCCCGCAAAAAGCGGAATTCTGCCTGGGCATCGGCGCCGACGCGGTCATCGACCACCGCTCACAGGACATCACCGCCAGCACCATGGAGCTCACCGGCGGCAAAGGCGCCAGCGTGATCTACGACCCGGTAGGGGGCAAGGCCGGGCGGGCGGCGTTCAAGGCCACCGCATTCGAGGGGCGCTTCGTCGTCATCGGCTATGCCAGCGGCGAGTGGCCGAAGATCGAGTTGCCGGAGATATTGCCCAGGAATATCT
>JBFZEF010000056.1:0-2731 GCA_041307045.1 Halioglobus sp. | reverse complement strand
CAACGGGTCAAAAACTCGTTCAACTCTTACCCGCTGGGCGTGCTGGCGCAGCGCGCGGCACTGGCCGCGCTCGAGGATCCAGGCCACTTCCAGCAGGCCTGCCGGCGGGTGGTGGCGAGCCGCGAGCGGCTGTGTGTCGCCATGGGGCAGCTCGGCTTCCAGGTGCTGCCCTCGGCGGCGAACTTCATCCTCGCCAGGCACCCGGCCAGGCCTGCCCGTGATCTGTTCGCGGCCCTGCGTGCCAGAGGTATCATCGTGCGCTACTTTGACCGGCCGCGGATCGACGACTACCTGCGAATCACCATCGGCACCGATGCGCAGTCCGACGAATTGCTCTCGGCCCTGGCCGAGCTACTTGGCTAGCGCTTTTTGAGAATGACGCTGCCGATACTGTAACCGGCGCCGAAGGAGCACAGCACGCCGATGTCCCCCGGGCGAAAATCCGCATGGTGCTTGTGGAAGGCAATGACGGAGCCCGCGGAGCTGGTATTGGCATATTCATCCAGGATGGTCGGGGCCTCGTCCGCGGTGGCGTCCCGGCCCAGTACCCGCTTCGATATCAACTGATTCATGCTCAGGTTCGCCTGGTGCAGCCAGAAGCGTTTGACCTGTGCGGGAGGGATACCCAGTTTTTCGAGTTGGGTGGATATCTGGGAAGCCACCGCCGGGCAAACTTCCTTGAAGACCTTGCGGCCTTCCTGCATGAAGAGCTTGTCGCTCTGTCCAACGCCGGATTCGTCACCGCGGTTGAGGAAGCCGAAATTATTGCGGATATTGTTGGAGTAGATGGTTTGCAGCTTGCTGTCGACGATCAGGAACTGCTCGGCGGCGGTGGCGGTGGCGGCCGCCTCGACAATGACAGCCGTGCATACATCGCCGAAAATGAAGTGGGAGTCGCGATCGCGAAAGTTCAGGTGGCCGCTGCAGATTTCCGGATTGAGCATGAGTACGCAGCGGGCACTTCCCGAGAGGATGGCGTCCCTGGCCTGCTGAATACCGAAAGTGGCGGAGGAGCAGGCCACGTTCATATCGAAGCCAAAACCGTTGATGCCCAGGGCGTCCTGGATCTCTACTGCCATGGCGGGATAGGCCCGCTGCATATTGGAGGCGGCGACGATGACCATGTCGATATCCGCCGCGCTCTTGCGGGCCTGCGCCATTGCTTCGCGCGCCGCGGCCACTGCCATCTCGCACTGGATTGACTGATCCTCGTTCGGGCGCTCCGGCAGTCGCGGCACCATCCGCCTGGGGTCAAGGATACCGTCCTTGTTGACCACGTAGCGGGCCTTGATGCCTGAGGCCTTCTCGATGAATTCAGCGGATGAAGGCTGCAGCGGCGCGATGTCCCCGGCCGCGATCTCTGCGGCGTGCTCCCTGTTGAAAATCTCGACATACGCATTGAACGAGGCCACCAGCTCCTCGTTGCTGATGGACTCCGGTGGGGTATACAGTCCGGTTCCGCTGATCACGATGTCGGTCATCTTTGGCTGGCTCCCTGGTTGGGTAATTTTTCGCCAGCAGTCCCGGCAAGAAAAAAGGCCGCGAGGCGGCCCTTGATCTGCACTTGCAGACTGCTGTCAGCGCTTGTGCAACGGCACATAGTCGCGCTGGGTATGGCCCGTGTAAAGCTGGCGCGGGCGGCCGATCTTGTAGCTGCCCGATATCATTTCGTTCCAGTGGGCGATCCAGCCCACGGTGCGGCCCACGGCGAAAATGACCGTGAACATGCTGGTGGGGATGCCGATCGCCTTGAGGATGATGCCCGAGTAAAAGTCCACGTTGGGGTAGAGTTTCTTCTCGATGAAGTATGGGTCGCTCAGGGCGATTTCCTCCAGCCGCTTGGCAATGGCCAGCAGGGGGTCATTCTCTATTCCCAGTTCCGCCAGCACCTCATCGGCAGCCTCTTTCATCACCTTGGCCCGCGGGTCGAAATTTTTGTAGACCCGGTGGCCGAATCCCATCAGGCGGAAGGGATCGTCCTTGTCCTTGGCCCTTGAGACGAACTCTTCTATGCGCGAAACATCCCCAATCTCCTCCAGCATCTTCAGCACCGCCTCGTTGGCACCGCCGTGGGACGGCCCCCAGAGCGCCGCTATACCCGCGGCGATGCAGGCGAAGGGGTTGGCGCCAGAAGAGCCAGCCAGGCGAACGGTGGAGGTTGAGGCATTCTGCTCATGGTCGGCGTGGAGCAGGAAGATCCGATCCATCGCCTTGGCCAGCACCGGGCTTATATCACTGGGCTCGCAGGGAGTGCCAAACATCATGTGGAGGAAGTTCTCGGAATAGGACAGGCTGTTATCCGGGTACATGAAGGGCTGGCCGGTGGAATACTTGTAACTCATGGCCGCCAGTGTGGGCATCTTCGCGATCAGGCGGTACGCCGCGATCCGGCGGTGGTTGTCGTTGGAGATATCCAGCGAGTCGTGGTAGAAGGCGGAGAGGGCGCCTACTACACCGCACATGATGGCCATGGGGTGCGCATCGCGGCGGAAGGCGTTGAAGAACGTACGGATCTGTTCGTGCACCATAGTATGGCGATGTACGGTGCCGACAAACTTCTCTTTCTGCTCCTTGTTCGGCAGTTCCCCGTACAGCAGCAGATAGCAGGTCTCCAGGTAGTCGGAATCTTCCGCCAGTTGCTCGATCGGGTAACCCCGGTGCAGCAGCACTCCCTTGTTGCCATCGATAAAAGTGATCTGCGACTCGCAGGCGGCGGTGGAGACAGATCGGA
>JBFZEF010000055.1:0-4508 GCA_041307045.1 Halioglobus sp. | reverse complement strand
CGGGTCCAGAATTATACGCTACGCCAAAAATCGCGCCGCATCCGGCCGAATGAATTCGGCCCTACTGTAGGGTCGAATCAGCGTGCCCCACGAAGTGTTTTGGGTATCATTCGACCAATGGGATAAAACGGCAAAATATTTGTCGTCATGTTTAAAGGCTCAGGTCCACCCCGATCATGAACACGTTCTGCTGGTAGCTGAGGTCCTCGGCGTTGGAGTCCTTGTCGTCATAGCTGTAGCTCATGTAGGTGATGAACCACCTGCGGAACTCGTAATCAACCCGGGCCGTGACGTTGTAGATGTAGTCGTCCCGGTTGTCGATGGACCCTTCATACCGTTCGCGCGCCACGGTGCCACTGAGGCTGGTGCCCACCCGGTCTGACCAGCTGTGGTCCCAGGTGGTGGTCAGGCTCTCGCGATTGATGAAGTCGCCCTGCAGGCTGGTCTCTTCCGGCGCCTTCTGGCCGGTGATCGTCACGGTGTCCAGTTCCGTGGGCTGCATGAGCAGGGACAGGGTCCAGGTAATGCCGTCCCACTTTTCACGCTCGGAATCGTCGAAATCCTTCTCGGTGTACCCGGCCTGTGCCCTGCTGGTCATATTGGGCGTGATTTCCCACTCGATACCGGCCTGGAGGGTGTTTTCCGTGCTGTCCAGCGCCGGCAGGTTCTCGAAGGGATTGGGGTAGCTGAAGTCGCTGTGGCTGTAATCGAGCAGGATGTCCGTCTTGGCGGCGATGGGGTAGAAAAAGGTCGCGCCCACCCGGGTCTCCTCCACGTCCCGGCTGCGGGTGAATTCCCGGAAGTTCTGGTATACCCGGTCCATGTAGTTGGCGTTCAGGTTGATCCGGCCCACGCCGGAGCCGTACTCGATGGTGCCGCCCACGTCGGTCTGGTCGTATTCAACCGGTTCGGGAATGTTGTTGCCGATCTGGCCCTCTGTCAGGCCGGTACCGCGGTCTTCATGCAGCAGGGCGTAGCTGGCGTAGGCGGTCGCTATCCAGCGCTCCGCGGGCAGAATGTAGATATCCCCGGAGAATGTCTGGTTGAAGTAGTTATTCCTGTCATTCTGGCTGTCTTCATCGTACCAGGCGGCCTCACCGTCATAGCTGAGCCGGTAGAGGTTGCTGCGGTCCTGCAGCTGCGCGACGACCGCCGGGCGTACCAGGTAGATCCAGGAGGAGGTTTGGTTCCTTTCCTGCAGGTAGATGTTGTCGCTGTATTTTGATTCCAGGCCCGTGGTGGGGGTGATGGCTACCGGCCCCACGTCGATGACCGCCGGGCCCCCTGCCGCGGCCGCCGTGGCTGCGTTGGAGTACGCGAGTTCGCAGACCAGAATCGACAGCGCTAGCAGGTGCCTGGCGGCGCCACTATCCCTGGAGAGCATGTGAGACGTCCTTACCGTGCAGTTGGCGCAGCGCCATGGCTTTCTTGACCGGGCCATTCTACTGCTGCGAGTCCACTTAAAGGAAGAACACCAGTGATACGCAAGGACAGATGTGCATGAGGCCCCGCCTGCGGTAGCGATCCCCCCATATCCTTGTGCGGCCCGGCATCACTCCCAGCCAACATATTGAAACGGGAGTCTAAGCCCTTTCTCCCTTATATGATAGTTCGTCATAATGGGCGATGCGCCATACACCCTATCACTGGTCCAACACGGCCCTCTTTTATTACTTCCTGGCTGTCATGGTGTGGGCACCGCTGCCACTGGGCAGCAATCGAGACTGGTCCACCCGCCTGTTGGCCGGCCTGCTGCTGGCGGGGCTGGTGTGGGCACTGCTCCTGCTGTTGCTGCGCCGGCTGCGGCTGAGCCCCGCCCTGCGCGCGGCCTGGCCTGCGCTGGCGGCCCTGGCGGCCGCGCAGGTATGGGTGGCGGCGCAACTGGCCCTGGGTATATCCGTGGAGCCGGCGTCGACCCGCCAGGCCCTGCTGCTGGGTTGTGCCCTGGTGGCGGCCTTCGTGCTGGTGCTGTTGCTGGTGGATTCGGGCCCACGGGTTTCATCCACCACCCGCGTGTTGGTCTGGTGCGGCGTGGCCCAGGCGTTTTTTGCCGGCGCCATGATGATGCTCGGCGTGGAGCAGGTGGCTTTCCTGGACAAACCCTTTCGGCCGGACATGGCCAGCGGTACCTTCGTCAACCGCAACCACCTGGCGGGCTTCCTGGAGATGAACCTCGCGATTGGCACCGGCATGTTGCTGGCCCAGCTGCACCGCACACCGGCCGCGAACTGGCGCGAGTTCATGCGCCGCACCATCGACACGGTGCTCAGTCGCAAGTTCAGGCTGCGCCTGTACCTGGCCATTATGGTCATCGCCCTGGTGCTGACCCGGTCGCGCATGGGCAACACCGCCTTTTTCTTCAGCCTGCTCGGCTGCGGCGTGCTGGGCCTGGTGCTGCAGCGGCGGGTGACCCGCAATGCGGTCATATTTTTTGTCAGCGTGCTGCTGGTTGACCTGTATATCGTGGGTAACTGGTTCGGGGTGGATGAAGTCGTCGAGCGGCTGGAGAATACCAGCATGGCGACGGAGTACCGCGACGAGGTGGCGCGGGACACGGTGGTCATGTGGCGCGACCATTTCTGGCTCGGCACCGGTGCCGACACCTTTTACCATGCGTATGTAGAGGGCGGTTACATGGCGCCGGATTCCCTCTATTACCACCACGCCGAGAACGATTACCTGGAGATCGGCTCGGGCTTTGGCTTTATCGGCTTCGCCCTGTTGGCCACGGCGGTGCTGGCCAGCCTGTGGCAGGCACTGCAGGCCCAGCGGCGGCGCCGGTCGCGCCTCATGCAGGGGCTGGGCTTTGCCAGCACCATGGGCATCACCAGTATCCTGATCCATAGTTTTGCCGATTTTAACCTGCATATACCCGCAAACAGTCTGTGGTTTATCGTGCTGATGGCTTTTGCCTGGGTGGCGCGCCATGCCGAAGAGGGCGCAGGGGAAGCCCGTGGCGATCCAGCCGTGGGCGATCCAGCCCCGGGCGATCCAGCCCGGAATGTTCCTTGATCTGGTATTGCAGTCGGCCTATAGTGAGGCTCTACGGTTCCCAAAATGGATGTGGGTTATGCGCGCGCTTGTCGGTGTATTGATGCTTCTTATGGTCCTCGCCAGCCCGGCTGCATGGTCGGCGGTTGGCCGTATCCTCAGTTTCGAAGGCGACGTGCGTGTCAACGGCGAGCAGGTGACCGTCGATACGCCGCTGAACAAGGATGATACGGTAGTTACCGGCGCTGACGGCGTGGCGACGATTGTTATGTCCGATAACAGTGTGCTGGACCTGGAAAGCGGCTCCGAGATCCAGATCAACGACTACAGTTTCACACCCTCCGAACCGGAGGCAAATACCAGCCAGATCGGTGTGCTGGCGGGGACCCTGCGCTATGTCAGTGGCAAAATCGCCAAGGATGATCCCACTAACGTCAGCTTCTCCGCCGGTACCTCCACCATCGGTGTGCGCGGCACTTTCATCAGTATTAGTGTCGGTCCCAAGGAAGGCTCCAAGTAGTGCTTTCAGCGGTACGATCGCTGCCCTTATACCTCCTGCTCGCTCTTCCCGGCGCCAGCGCCTGGGCTGTTGAAAGCCCCCCTGTTCGGGTAGAGGCCTTCGTCGGCGAGGCCGTGGTGGTATTCGAGAACATCGACTGCCCGGAGGAAGTCATCCGGGTGCCCACGGGCGATGCCGCCGAGACCGACCCGGACAAGTGCGAGGCAGTGGTCGGGCTTTCGAACGTGCCGAACAAGGTGAGTGATGTGGTCTGGGCCATTGCCAAAGCGGACCTGGACAACCCTGCGGTGGTCGAGTCCATCAAGTCGCAACTGGCCGGTCTGACCACCGGAGAGCAGGCCCTGGTGGTCGCGGTCCTGCACAACAACGCCGCAACCCTCGGCGTGGATAGAACCAAGTATCTCAATACCATCCGCTTGATCGTGACGGTGAACCCCACGGCGGCGCCCACTGTTGTATTGACCGCCTCGGTGCTGGACCCCGCCAACGCGGATGCCATCAAAGGGGCCGCCCTGGAAGGGGCGCCCGGCCAGGCGGAGAGCATCGGCAAGGCGGCGGACACCGCTGAAGAGATCAGGCAGGATTTTACCGGTAACCAGCCGGGCCAGGGTGCGGATGGCGAGACGCCCGGTGGAGCCGGCAAGGGCGAAGAGCCGGACGTCGAGGTAGTGGAGATCAAGGATAAGCCCACTCCGCCCAAGCCCAATCCCCCCAACAACAATGTGCCTCCGGGTGGGGCTGTGCCGACGCCATCACCGACACCGACACCGACGCCGACACCGACGCCGACACCGACACCGACACCGACACCGACGCCGACACCGACGCCGACGCCGACGCCGACGCCGACGCCGACGCCGACGCCGACACCGACGCCGACACCGACGCCGACACCGACGCCGACACCGCCACCGAGCCCCGAGTAGAGTCTGTCCCGGCGCCGGGGATGCGCCTGGATACCTGGCCGAATGAAGAACTACCTAGTCAAGCATCGGAC
>JBFZEF010000054.1:0-5844 GCA_041307045.1 Halioglobus sp. | reverse complement strand
GCCCACGATGCGGGACGCCAGGCCCAACGCCGGGCACCTGGCCCTGGCCCGGCTCGAGCGGCAGGGCCACCTCCACCTGCTGATTACCCAGAACGTCGATCGCCTGCACCAGCGGGCCGGCAGCTCCAACGTGATCGACCAGCATGGCCGGCTGGACCAGGTCCGCTGCCTGGACTGCGCAAGCACGGTGTCCCGGGAAGTGGTACAGCAGCGCATGCTGCGGGACAACCCGCACGCGCCCGGCCAGGCAGCGCGGCTGCGGCCCGATGGCGACGCGGAACCTGCCGGCGAGTTGGTTGCGCAGATCAGGATCCCTGCCTGCGCGGTTTGCGGTGGCACCCTGATGCCGGATGTCGTGTTTTTCGGCGGCACCGTCCCGAGGGAGCGCGTGGAGGCCTGCAACGGGGCTATCGCCGGGGCGGATGCGCTGCTGGTGGTGGGAAGCTCGTTGCAGGTGTACTCGGGCTTTCGCTTCTGCCGCCTTGCCAATGAGCTGGGCAAGCCCATCGCCATCATCAACCCCGGCATCACCCGCGGCGACCCGCTGGCCAGCCTGAAACTGGAAGAAGACTGCGAGCCCCTTTTGACCGCCCTCGCCGCCGCTAGCCAGGCACCGGCACCGCACCCATCCGCTCTCGATAGTCCCAGCTGAACAAGCGCCTGGGGGTGAGGGTGATGAGCACTTCATCCTCCGCCCGCGACAACAGCCAGCCGGCCAGTGGTGAGTCGTGGCCGCCCAGGTAGCGATCGAGCAGGCGTTCCAGCATCACCGCGCCACCGATGTCCGACAGGGAGGCATCCGCCTGCCCCCGCACGCCACAGTAGGGGGGCTCGTTGGTGGATACCTCAAACCCCACCCGCCCGTTGGCTCGCAATAGCGCGACCAGCTTGGATGAGCGGTGAGATGCGCAGAAGAACAGGCCCTCCTGGTACACGAACCAGATCGACACCACCCGCGGATAGCCGTCCATGCCAGTGCAGGCCAGGCGTATGGGGTAGCGGCTGTCCTGCAGGAAATGCTGTATCTTCTCTATTGACCATGGCCCCTTCAGCTGCGCATCCATATTGTGTATCTCCTTTCGCTACCCGGCGGTTAACCAGCAGCCCCATTATCCCGTAGCAGGGCGCCAAAGACCAAACGCCCTTTGCCAGTGATCCCGCAACGAGAATACACCGTATGACCGCCATGACATCGCCCATCATCTACTGGTTCAGGCAGGACCTGCGCACGCGCGACCTGCCAGGATTGCTCGCAGCCGCTGCCACCGGGCAACCGCTCATTGCCTGCTATATTCTCGACGACATCAGTCCCACCCCGGAGGCGCTGCCGGGCGGCGCCAGTCGCTGGTGGCTGCACCACAGCCTGCAGGCCCTGGCCGCGGAGCTTGCGGCCTGCGGGGGCTCGCTGTTGCTGCGGCGAGGCGCCGCGCCCGCCGAGCTGGAGGCACTGCTGGACGAAACCGACGCCTCTGCAATTTATTGCTCAAGAGTGTACGAGCCTTGGGCCAATGGCCTCGAGGAGGGTTTGCATGCCGGCCTGGAGCAGCGCGGCGTCAGCTTCAAGCGCTACCCGGGGGCACTGCTGTTCGAGCCCGCTCAGGTGATGACCCAGGGGGGCGGGCCGTTCAAGGTTTTCACCCCGTTCTGGCGGCATTGCCGCAATACCATCGCCCCGGCCACGCCGCGGCCACCACCGGCCGACATCAACTGGTACCGGCCGCCACTGGCCGGTGCTGAACTCGCCAGTTGGGGGCTGCTGCCGGCCAAGCCCAACTGGGCGCGCCGGTGGAACACCTTTTGGGAGCCCGGCTCCGCGGGCGCCAGCCGCCGCCTGGCGGCCTTTCTGGCCGGCCCCGTCAACGACTACGACGAGGGGCGCAACCACCCCGCCCGGGAAGCCACCTCCCGCCTCTCCCCGCACCTGCACTTCGGCGAGATCTCACCCCGGGCGGTATGGCATGCGGCAACGGCCCTGGCCGCCGCCAGCCCCGCCAGCGAAGGCCAGGTGGCCAAGTTCCTCAGCGAATTGGGATGGCGCGAGTTCTCCCATCACCTGCTGTACCACTTCCCCACCATCGCGACCGAACCCTTCAAGGCGCAGTTCGGGCATTTTCCCTGGGCAGGCGGCGAGGCGGCCCTGCGCGCCTGGCAGCGCGGCCACACCGGCTATCCCATCGTGGATGCCGGCATGCGCGAGCTGTGGGCCACCGGCTTCATGCACAATCGCATCCGCATGGTGGTGGCCTCCTTCCTCACCAAGCACCTGCTGCTGCACTGGCGCGCGGGGGCCCGCTGGTTCCAGGACACCCTGGTGGATGCGGACCTCGCCAACAACAGCTGCGGCTGGCAGTGGGTGGCGGGCAGCGGCGCCGACGCCTCGCCCTATTTCCGCATTTTCAACCCGGTCACCCAGGGCGAAAAGTTCGATGAGGAGGGCCGCTACATCCGCCGCTGGGTGCCGGAACTGGCCCTGGTGCCGGATCGCTACCTGAATCAGCCCTGGGAGGCCCCCCCCGCCGTCCTGGCGACCGCGGGCGTCAGGCTGGGGGAAAACTACCCGCATCCCATGGTCGATCACCGCTCGGCCCGGGAGTCCGCGCTGGCGGCCTATGGCGCGCTCCGGGAGCGCAAGTAGTTTCTGACCAGTCAAGCCTAATCTGCTGTTTTCCAACGATTTAGCGCCCCCAAAATCTCTACTTTTCGCCAATTTTCCAGTGCCCTGGCACGGCGCCATCTGTAGCTTTTCAACAGGACACCCGTGGTGCGGCTGCCGCGCCTGGCGGGTAATGTTGTCACTACGGAGAGCCGGTTATGTTGTGGGTGAGAACCGCAGCGGTGTTGGGTTTGAGCGTGCTGTTGATGGGCAGCAATCTCATCATTCGGGTGCCGCAAGGCGGCTCAGTGATCTTGTCCTCCGGCATTGTCGCCTGCGCGGCGGGCGAAACCTGCACCGTCGACGTGGACCGCGGCAGTTTAGCCGAGACCTTCACCGCTGTCGCTGCTGACGGTTATTCCTTCAGGGGCTGGACCGGGGGCGACGCCGCGGTTTGTGGCGGCACCCTGGTAGCGGACTGCACCGAACTGGACAGTGGGCCATTTTCCGACTTCGGAATCGACGCAGCCGGCCCGGGTTCAGGTGGGACGCTGACCCTGCTGCCCGCCTTCGAGGACCAGGGCGCAGCTGCCGGAGCTTGCCTGGCCGGTTGAACCCGGCGCAGAGGTACAGCAGCGCTGGCTGTCGCTGCAGTCTCACGTCAGCGAGCATGAGGCCGGTCACCACGCGACCTATCGCCAACTCGTGACCCAATTGCTGCAGGCGATGACCGAGCTGGGCGCAGTACCCTGCAGTGAACTCGATGAGCGGGTCAGGGTCGCAGTCAATACTGCGGTGGATAACATTCGCCAGGCCAGTGCCGAGTACGATGACCACTACAGCGGCGAAGCCTACGCCGCAGCGACCCGGTAGCCACCTGGCCAAACAAAGCTCACCCGCACTGTCACCAAAACACCCACAATCCCTTCCTGCCTTTTCTCACCGCTGATGGTCAACGCGCCGTCTGAGCAGACTGTCAGAGCTGCGCTGGCAGGTGTGCCTGAATGTGCGCCAGATCATCCTGATCAAGATTTTTTGGAATTTCATGCACGACCAATTTAGCGACCTGTTCGTTCATATGCTTACGCAATTGGCCCAGGAACGCAGGAGCGGCCATGACCACCAGCCTGGCGAACTGTCGCTTGCCGCGGCACTCTTCCAGGTACTTGTTGATCTGCTGGGCAAAGAGAATTGCCTCCTCCTCCTTGATCGCCGTTTTCGCCTCCAGCGCATGATGGCTGCCGTCACCGCCCACAGTTCTGCCGGGCAGGTCAGATGTGATCTCGCGCGCATGCCGACGCGAATCGGCGTGATCAAAGTGCTCTATTTCCGTAAGCTCTTTACTGGTTGAGTCCATGGCATAAATTGTTGCCTGGCTGCTTTGGGCGACCAATATCCATAATGTATTCACAACTTCAACCTCCCCACTACAAACACCATACCCATTATGGACAGGCTGATAGAAAAAGCGATGGCCGATGTTGAGACAGATCAAGGGAATGGGCGCCAGGATTCCACTAGTTCACGGCGCAGTCGAGGTGAGCTGTAGCAGCAGGTCAGGCGCTGCCACTGCCAATCCCCGAACTGCCGGCGTCAGTACTGGACACCGGTGGAACTCATCTCTAACCTGCTCCCTTCCAATTGGGTGGAACCGCCAGGGCGTGCCAACCGATTTTACCAAACCGGAGCCTGAGCGATGACGGCATACCAGCAACTCGAAGCCCGCAAGAAGCGGGTTTCCGCACTCAACAACGCCATGGGCATCCTGCAGTGGGACCAGCAGACCATGATGCCCGAGGGCGCCGCCCCCGCCCGCGCCGCCATGCTGGCTGAACTGAGCGTGATGGTGCATGAAATGGAAACCGGCAGTGAGCTGTCCGACCTGATCGATGAGGCCGAGTCCGGCGCCGCCCAGCTGGATCCCTGGCAGACGGCCAACCTCCGGGAGATCCGCCACCAGTTTATCCATGCCAACGCCGTGCCCTCGGACCTGGTCGAGAGGCTGGTGATGGCCGAGTCGGACGCGCACATGACCTGGCGCGTGGCCCGACCCAATAATGACTTCAGCAGGCTGGCCCCGAAACTGGACACCCTGTTCGAGCTCAAGCGCGAAGAGGCCACCATCAAGGCGGCCATCATGGGTCTTACGCCCTACGAAGCCATGCTCGACCGCTACGATCCCGGTCGGCGCGAACCGCAGGTGGACCGTATTTTCGAGGACCTCGAAAACTTCCTGCCCGGGTTCCTGCAACAGGTTATGGCGAAGCAGGCCGCATCGCCCCAGCCGCTCATCCCCCAGGGCCCGTTCCCGCTCGAGCGGCAAAGGGAATTGAGCCACGCCATCATGAAGGTGTTGGGCTTTCCCTTTGAGCGTGGCCGCCTCGATACCGCCCACCACCCCTTCAGCGGCGGCGCCGATGGCGACGTGCGCATCACCACCCGCTACAACGAAGCCGACTTCATGCAAAGCCTGATGGCGGTGATCCATGAAACCGGTCACGCCCTGTATGAAGACGGGCGCCCGCCCGAGTGGCTGGGCCAACCGGTGGGGAACAGCCGCGGCATGACCCTGCACGAGAGCCAGTCGCTGCTGCTGGAGATGCAGGCTGCCCGTTCTGAGGAATTCATCCGCTTCCTGGTACCGACCATTGCGCGTGTGCTGGGCGGCGAGGGCCCGGCCTGGACGCCGGATAATTTTCTGCGGATTTATCGCAAGGTCGAGCCCGGGCTGATCCGGGTATTTGCCGATGAAGTGACCTACCCTTTACACGTGATCCTGCGCTACAAGCTGGAAAAGGCGATCATCGCCAACGAGCTGCCCACGCGCGAACTGCCCGGCGCCTGGAATGAGTTGATGGAACAGCTGCTGGGGATAAGGCCGCCCAACGATACCGACGGAGTTATGCAGGACGTGCACTGGCCCGAGGGAATTTTCGGCTATTTCCCCACCTACTCCCTGGGCGCCCTGGCCGCGGCGCAGATTTTCGCGGCAGCCCAGAAAGACAACACCGACATCCTCCCGGGCCTCGGCAGGGGCGATCTCGCACCGCTGTTCACCTGGCTGGACCGACACATCCGCAGCCAGGGTTGCCTGTACATGCCGGATGACCTGATAGAGAAAGCCACAGGGTCGGGCCTGGATACAGCGGCATTCAAGGCCGGTATCAGGGCACGCTATCTGGACTGAAAACTCCACTGGAGAACGCTGTGAAGAATCTCAAGGGTAAAGTCGCGGTCATCACCGGTGCGGG
>JBFZEF010000052.1:0-8617 GCA_041307045.1 Halioglobus sp. | reverse complement strand
GCCGCATAATGGAGCAGCAAAATAGCAATGCGGTAATTGTAGTGGCTGCCAGTATCCAATCTGGCCTGCGCCGCTCTACATCAGCCACCGCCTTTTCATTAACAGATATGACAGGAATGTGGCGAGCACCCCAGCCGCCAGTAGAACAAGCAATGCCAGCGGAAAATCAGAGAGGTCAGCACCCTCCAGAAGAATCGATCTCATCGGCTGGTAAAATTGATAGGAGGGCAGCAACGGTGCTACCGTTTTCAAAGTTTCCGAAAAGTCGGCAAGCGCGGAGGGGAGGAGGTGCGGAAGATAGAAGAGAACACCCAGCGCTCTCGCCGCCGCCTGGGTCCGGCACAAAAACCCGACGAGAATGCCAAGGGCACTGAAACAGAATGCACCTGCCAAAAGCGTTGCAAGATAGCTGAGGCCGCCTTGCAGATCAAACCCGATTCCAGTCAAGACATGCAGAAGAAGCGCGGCGAGAACAACCAGGATCGTGCCCAAACACAGCTTCGCGATCAGCCACTCCACCTCTCGAATGGGTGTCTGCAGTAGCCCGAGCAGGAGCTGCTTTTCTTTTTCTTCGGCCACCTGCGCCGGCAGCACAATAAAGCCGACCATCAGCACCAGCACCAGTATCCAGGTCGGCAGCATCTGTCTTTGAATCCCGCGGTCCTCGAGTGGACGAATTTCCGCAATCCAGCTCCCGCCCTTTCCCTCCATGGCCCGCTGTAAGCCTGTAACACTATCCACAATAGCCAGGGTTTGCAGCGAGGTTTTTGCCAGAACGACCAGAGCGCAGTTTTCACCCGTATTCCCCGAGGGAACCAGAATCCCGTCTCCCTTGCGCTCTCTCAGCCACTTCTGCCCTTCTGCCTCGTTGGGCAACCAGGATAGCGAGAACGCGCGCTCGTGTGATTGGAGGGCCTCAAGCATCGCTGGCGGATAGTCCGCGTTCTCGATCAGGCCGATGTTCGACTGTTGAATTGCTGGTTCGCTGCCGTCGACCAGTTGGAATACCACGAAAACAAACACGGGGATAAACAGGATCAGGTAGAGAGTCTTGTTCTTATAGGCAAGCGCAAGGTCATTGAGGGTCAAAGTGAGAATACTTCTCATCATGTGTAGAGATTCTGGTGAATGACCGACTCGAAGTAATCCGCCGGGGGACCATCGAAGACAAGGCAGCCTTGATGGAGAACCATGATCCGGGTGGCGAGTGATCTGATCTCCTCAGGTCGATGAGAGGTAAAGAGTATTGTCTTCCCTGAGACATGAAAATTTTTCAGCAGACGGTAGATCTCCTTCGTCATCTCAAAATCCAGTCCCGAGGTCGGCTCATCAAACAGCAACAGCGACGGATCGGCCATCAGGGAGCGACCGATGCTGACGCGCTGCTTCAGGCCTTTCGACAAGCTTTGCACTTTAGTGTGACGATACTCCAGGAGACTGAATTCCCTGAGCGTATCCTCAATCCGCGATAAGGGAACCTGGAACAGGCGGGCAAAGAGTGTGAGGTTGTACTCGACTGTGAAGACATCAAATAGATTTGGCGTTTCGGGTGCGAAGCCAATTTTTCTGACCAGCGTCCGGCGTTGGTCGAGATCAATTCCGTCGATGCGTACTTCGCCTCCATCGGGAATCAACCACCCGGCCAGCAGTTTTAGCAGCGTCGATTTCCCGGCACCGTTGTGCCCTACCACCGCAATCAGTTCACCCTTCCTGACGCTAAAACTGGTGGCGAGGAGTCCTCTATTCTTTTTATAAACCCTGGAAAGCTGATGGACTTCGAGCTGCATTGCAGAATCCATCGCGGGTTTACGTATCGGACCGGACATTCCTGTCGCTCCCGCTACCCTATTACGCCAGGGACAGCATCCGTGGACCCGAAACTTCTATACGCGGCCTGCCAGGAAGACAATCAGAAGGACCAGAACGACCAATACAAGAACACCAGCCATAATTTTCTCTCTTCATTTCAAAAGACTTACTGTGACTGAATAGGGCGTATCGGTCTGTGCGCTAACGAACACATGGTTCGACTGCGAATCGTCGCAGGCAGGGTTGACCGCACCATGGGTATACTCCTTTGGTACCACCTCGACCACCACGCCACGGCAGTGGCTGAATGCCATTAGTGGGAACTCAATACCCAACAGCTCGCACGCAGGTGAATTCACGGATGGGCCTCATCTCCCAACGTCGCGGGCACCCCGGCAAACGGTATCGATGAAAACAATCAGGCTTTACTGTTTTCTTTATAGACCTGTTGGCCTAGACTCACTGATGTGCCCTGGGGAGCAATCAGGTGGGGAGGGCCGGGCGGCTGGCAGTATTCCCAAGCTCTGGTCACGGTACATACGAATAATAGGGAAGCAAACATGCAAAAGCTCAGCGAAATGGACAGCAGTTTCCTGCAGCAGGAGACAGCGCGCACGCCGATGCATATCAGCCCGGTGCTGATTTATGACCAGTCGGCGCGCAGGGACCACCCGGTGCGATTTGATGAGATCCTCACCACCTTCGAGCGCAACCTGCACAAGTCGGCTATTTTCCGCCGCAAACTCGCCGGCGGCGCCTTTGGCCTGGATACCCCCTATTGGGTCGAGGACCAGGATTTCGATCTGGAGTTCCACGTGCGCCAGATCGCCCTGCCCCAGCCCGGCGACTGGCGCCAATTGTGCCTGCAGCTGGCACGGCTGCACGCCCGTGGCCTGGATATGCGTCGCCCGCTGTGGGAGGCCTACGTGATCGAGGGTCTGAACCAGGTCGAGGGCCTGCCCGAACACAGTTTCGCCATCATGCTCAAGGTTCATCACAGCGCCATCGATGGTATTTCCGGCGCTGAAATCGTCACCGCCATCCACAGCCTGACCGATGAGATAGTGCCCCCACCGGTCGAGGACAGCTGGCATGGCGAGGCTGCGCCTTCCGACTGGAAGATCTGGTCAGAGGCTTCCGTGAAGGTGCTGAAACGGCCGGCCACTTTCATCGACAAGGTGCAGCACCTGGTGCCTGGCGTCATTCGCGCCACCCGCCAGAGCGCCGGGCACAAGGCCCCGCCGCACCCGCCGCTGGTGCGTTGTCGCTTCAACGGACCGGTGAGCAGTACGCGGGTGACAGACGCCCTGATCATGCAGCTCGACGAAATCAAGGCGATCCGTCGCAGCGTGGAGGGCGCCACCGTCAACGACGTCATCGTCGCCATCGTGGGGGGCGGGCTGCGCAAGTACCTGCAAAGCAAGGATGAACTGCCCGCAACCACGCTGTCCTGCACCGCGCCGATCAATATGCGCAGCGAGCGCAACAGCGCCTCATCGGGCAACCAGGTCAGCAATATGACTATCAGCATGGCCACAGATATCGCGGAGCCGCTGCAGCGGCTGCGCGAAGTCAACCGCAGCGCGACTGAATCCAAGGCCTTTGCCGAAGCGCTGGGCACCAGCGTCATCATGGACGTCAGTGAAATCATGGCGCCCCAGGCGCTGGGCTGGGGAATGCGGGTCGCTTCCCTGGCCGCTGCTAACTCGACTATTCCCATGCCGTTCAACGCGGTCATTTCCAATATACCCGGCCCCCAGGTAACGCTCTACCTCGCCGGGGCCAGGCTGGACCTGATGATGGGCATGGGCCCCCTGTTGCACAGCATGGGCCTGTTTCACGCCGTGTTCAGCGGAGCGGGCCGTATCACCATCAACTTCCTGTCCTGCCGCGAGATGCTGCCGGATCCAGCGTTTTACCAGCAGTGCCTGCGAGAGGCGTTTGAGGAATTGCGCGAGGCTGCGGCCAGGCAGGCCAGGCGTGAATCGAAACAACCGGTAAAGCCAAAGGCCAGGCCTAAAGCCAGGGCCAAAGCCAAGCCAGCCGCGAAGCCGAAAGCCAAACCCAGGGTGAAGCCAGTGACTCGCGGCAAATCAAGTCGCTGAACTCGTCGGCAGGCTCCTGACGACGCGAATTCCTGTTCAGCGACTGAGTAGCGCCGCAGCCCGCTCCATGGCCTTACCCAACAGGGACAAGTTGCCGCCGCTGTAGTTCACCACAAGCTTCGAGCGGCAGATTTTCCAGTCGGAGCCCTGTTGCTCATACCAGTTGGTGTACTCCCCCACCACCGTCACCACGTCATCGGGCGAGATGATCGGCACCTCGGGATTGGCGAAAATGACATGGTCAGCGCTGAGGTAGGCCGTGCAACTCACGGTGGTCTCGTTTATCACCGGGCGGTGGTTGGTAATGACATGGCGGGTGATGTCAAAGCCATTGATCACGCCCTGCAGGATCTTCATCCAATCATCGCTGTTGCGCGCCACATCGGCTGAACCGGTGGGGTCGCTGATACTGCCGTAATCGATGAATACCTTGTCAGCGAAACAGGCTCGGACCATGGCCCAGTCCTTGCTGTCCAGGCCCTGCGCATAGCGGTTGTAGGAATCGATCATCGCATTGCGCAGGTGCAGGGTATCGGTAGCGTTTGGCATGGCAGGTCCTTGTCAGTGTTTGGGCACGGTGCCCACGCTATTTTCTGGTCTTCAATGGCCGGCGCACAGCGGAGTTCGCTTGCAGTCATTCGCCGGAAAGAGTTCTTTATAGAAAAACAGTCAGTACGTACTGTTTATATTAACGACTAAACAGCCGAACTGCAATCGCGACGCGGGGGTTGCGCCGGAGAATTTAAAACGTTGATTCTTACAGTAGTAGCTACGGGTCAAGAGTCCTGACAAATCGCGCAAATGCTTCCGCCTCTGCGATGTAGGTTTTCCTTTCCCTGCCATCGAGTCCGGCAGCACGCAATACAGTCATCAGCCAGCGATCGAGTACGCCTGGCAACAAGCGCACACCGCTGGTGGTACAAATGTGGTGCCAATGTAATCCTGCCTCGTCGATCGAGAAAATGTCACCCGTCGGCGGCAGTATAAAGACCTGCCGCGATGGTGACGCAACGGGCATGTCCTCAGGCACACTGCGCAATACCACCGCAACCGTTTTTGCATCGACCCGAATCTTTGAAAACAGCAGATGGTAGCGACGCAAGGCACCCACACCAAAGTCAAAAAAGCCCTGTCCCAGCTGGTGCTCTCCTCTTACATCTGTAATGAAGGGCAAGGGCCTGGTTGTCCCTCTGACAAACTGGGAATACCAGCCATGTCGCTGCAGACTGTAGGCATTGAAAAACAGGTGGCTCAGGGTTTCGAGCGTTGTCCGATTGGCATGGGGCACCACCACATGAGTATGATAGCTGAAGGTTTTCGCCGCCGGGTTCCAGTGATGGCGGCAGCTGACGCCAGCCGTCGATTCCGCTGCCTGCACAGTTCTGGAGGCCTGCTCCAGGTGCGCAAGCGTCGATTCCAGCTCCTGCAATGCCAGCTCAATGCTGATTTCGTCCATCTCGCTTTTCTCGCCGCATCCACCAGGGGCCACAACGTGGCCATGATACCGGATGCGGCCGAGGAGTTTGATCCGGGAAGGTCACCACCTCGTATATAGACAATGTAAAGATACATCTAGACAGCACATAGATAGGCTGTCATGCTTACCCAGACGCTGTCTAGTTCGGAGGGTCCAATGCGTTACCCCGTTGTTTTTAGCTCACTCGCGGCTGTTGCCCTGAGTCTCGGCCTGACCGCCTGCGGCAGTTCCAACGCGGCGCCAGAAGGGGTGCCGAAGCGGCCCACCCCGGTGCGGGTGGGTACCGCGGCCCCGGCCGAGTTCCTCAGCCAGATCAGGACGGTCGGGCGGGTGGAGCCGGACCGCACCTATGTCCTCGCCTTCAAGACCCCCGGTGTCGTGTCGACCCTGAACGTGCAGGAAGGCGACACGGTCCGCAAAGGCCAGGTGCTCGCTGAACTCGATCCCCGGGACGTCAATGCGCAGTTGCGCCAGGCGCAGGAAGCCGCCGCCAAGGCCGACCGCGAACTGGTCCGCATCCGCCAGCTGCACGCCAAGGGCTTTGCGTCTGATGCCGAACTGCAGGACGCGCAGGCGCAGCTGACATCCACCCGGGCTGCGGCCCAGGCGGCCCGATCCGACAGCGCCTATGCCACTATCGTCGCGCCCTCTGACGGCATCGTGCTCAGGCGCAGCGTCGAAGCCAACAGCGTCGTCGCCGCCGGCGCGCCGGTCATGACGCTTTCCGACATGAGCGAGTCCTTCGTGCTGTCAGCCGGGCTTGCCGACCGCGATGCGCTGCGAGTGGCTCTGGGCGATACCGCAGCAGTTACTTTCGACGCCTTCCCCGACCAGGTCTTTGCCGCCGCAGTCTCAGAGATTGGCGCCGACGCGGATGAGCGCACCGGCACCTTCCAGGTCAAGCTCAGGATCAGCGAAACCACTGCGCCCCTGAAAAGCGGCCTGGTCGGCCGCGCATCGATTACGCCTTCGGTCAGCTCCGGTGTCGATGTCGCAATCCCGGTGGACGCGATTCTTGAAGGCCACGGCAACCAGGCGATCGTGTTCCTGGTCGACCCGGTCACGGGCGCCGTGCAGCGCACCCGCATTTCTACCGGCCGCCTGTCCGGCGACCTGGTTGCCGTCACATCCGGCGTGAAGGCCGGCGACCAGGTCGTGGTCGATGGTGCCGGCTATCTTGCAGATGGCGAGAAAGTCCTCGTCTCTACCGCTATCGTGGAATGACAGGATGAATATCGCCGGTTTCGCCGTCCGCAACTGGCAATTCACGCTGGTACTCACGCTGTTGTTTGCCGCGCTGGGATACAACGCGTTCCAGTCCGTGCCGCGCACCGAGGATCCAAGTTTCGATGCGCCCTTCTTCAGCGTCATCACCATTGCACCCGGCATGGAGGCGACCGAGATCGAAAAACTGGTCACCGACAAGATAGAAGACGCGTTCAACGAACTGGACGACGTCAACGAGATCGAGTCCACCACCAGTGCCGGCGTTTCGGTTGTCCAGGTCGAATTCGACTGGGACCTGCCCGACATGGACCGCAAGTACGACGAGATCATTCGCGAGATGAACCGCCTACGGCCTGATCTTCCGGCGGCGGTGAACAGCGTGACGATACGCAAAGGCGAGCCGGGGTTGACCAACATCGTGCAACTTGCCCTCGTTGGTGATGTCTCCTACCGGGAGTTGACCGATCGCGCGCGCGATTTGAAAGACCTGCTCGAAGGCGTCAACGGGGTACGCCAGGTGGAAGTGTGGGGTGCGCCGGATCCCGAGGTGCGCGTTGCGCTGAACCTTGCGCGCATGAGCCAGCTCGATGTATCCATCGACGACGTCACCCGCGCTATACAGGGAGAGAACGCAGAAATCCCCGGCGGAGCCCTGCAGGCCGGCGGTATGCGCTTCAATCTCAAGACTACCGGTTCGTACAACAGCCTCGATGAAGTCGCGGACACCATTGTCGCGGCCGCGGGTGGCAGTGTCGTATATGTGCGCGATATCGCTGATGTCAGCTGGGCGCAGGAGGAACATGTCCATATCACGCGCTTCAACGGCGCCAGGGCCGTGTTCATAACCGCCAACCAACGCGACGGCCAGAGCGTATTTGCAGTGCGCGAGGGCATCATGAAGCAGGTGAAGGCATTCAGCGCAATCCTTCCCGCCGAGTTGCAATTGGTCAACGGCTTTGACCAGACGGAGGCAGTCGCCAAGCGTCTGAACCAGTTGGGAATCGACTTTCTTATCGCCGTCAGCCTGGTGCTGCTGACACTGTTACCGCTCGGCCTGCGCGCGGCACTGGTCGTGATGTTCTCGATTCCGCTGTCGCTCGCGCTCGGTATCTGGTTGCTGCACTACGCCGGTTTCACCCTCAACCAGTTGTCGATATCGGGCTTCGTGCTCTCGCTCGGGCTGCTGGTCGATGACTCCATCGTGGTGGTGGAGAATATTGCACGGCACCTGCGTATGGGCAAGAAACCGGTGGACGCGGCGATTGAGGGCACGAGTCAGATTTCACTCGCGGTGGTCGGCTGCACGGCGACGCTATTGCTGGCTTTTCTGCCACTGCTGTTCCTCCCCGAGGGCGCGGGCGCCTTTACCCGCTCGCTGCCTGCCGCGGTGCTATTCACCGTGATCGCCTCCCTGTTCGTGTCGTTAACTATCATTCCTTTCATCGCCAGCCGCGTGTTGAAGGAGGAACCGCACGCCGAGGGGAACTGGCTGCTGCGCACCCTTATGAGGGGCATACATGCGGTCTATCGCCCGCTGCTGCACCGGGCGCTGGCCCGGCCGCTGGCCACCTGCCTGATCGCGCTGGGCCTGTTTGCCTTGTCACTGACTCTGATCCCCGGCATCGGCTTCAGCCTGTTTCCACTCGCCGACTCGCGCATCGTGATGATCCAGGTGGAGTTGCCCGAGGGCGCCTCGACCGCCAAAACCAACAAAGTGCTGGAGGCGGTCGAGGAGGAATTGCGCAAGTACCCGGAAGTCGAGAACGTCATGGCAAACCTCGGGCGCGGCAATCCCCGCGTCTATTACAACGTCAACCAGCGCGAGCTGGCCACCAACATCGCGGATGCCTTCGTGCTGCTCAAGGCTTACGAGCCGAACCGCACGCCCCAAATGTTGGATGAGTGCCGCGCCACTTTCGACAACTATCCTGGCAGCAAGATTCTGGTTAAGTCGATGGAGAACGGTCCACCGCTGGATGCGCCGATCGCAATTCGCGTG
>JBFZEF010000049.1:0-14291 GCA_041307045.1 Halioglobus sp. | reverse complement strand
CCCGCCACGTACTGGCTGCCGTAGTGGCGCGCTTCGCCGAGTTGGGTCTCAAGCCCGTCATCGCCACAGAGCTCGAGTTCTACCTGGTCAGCCCTGGCGACGGCGCGGTGCCCCGGCCCCTCTTGGGGCGCATCCCCGGCACGGGCCTGGAGCAGCAGGGCATCCAGTTCGCCATGGCGGAAGACCTGTGGCAGTACGACGCCTTCCTCGACGCCGTGCGCATCGCCTGCGAGCAGCAGTCGGTGCCGATGACGACCATGTTGTCCGAGTTTGCGCCGGGGCAGTGGGAGATAAATACCCGCCACGTGGACGACCCGCTATTGGCCTGCGACCATGCCCTGCTGCTCAAGCGCATCGTCAAGGGTGTGGCCCTGAGCCTGGGAATATCGGCCACCTTCATGGCCAAGCCGTTTGCCGCCAGCGCCGGCAGCGGGCTGCATATTCACGCCAGCCTGTACGATGCCCGGGGCGAGAACGTATTTGCCGATCCGGCCGCTGCCGGGGTGCCGGGGATTTCAGGGCTTATGCGCAATGCCGTCGGGGGGCTGGCGACCACCATGGGTGATGCGATGGCGATTTTCGCCCCCAACGCCAACTCCTACCGCCGCTTCGTGCCTGGAACCTACGTGCCCCTGTCGCCCAGCTGGGGCTACAACCACCGCGACGTGAGCCTGCGCATCCCGGTCTCAGGCGCTAAGAACCGCCGTATAGAACACCGGGTCGCGGGAGCCGATGCCAACCCCTACCTGGTGGCCGCCGCGGTGCTGGCGGGTATCCACTACGGCATAGTGCAGCGCTGCGAACCCGGGCCCATGATCGCCGAGGGAACCCAGCTGGGCGAGCAGGCGATCAGCCTGCCCAATCGCTGGGAGCAGGCGCTGGCAGCGTTCAAGCAGTCGGCGGTGCTGCCGGACTACCTCGGCGCAGCCTACAGCAGCGCGTTTTACAGCATGCGCCGGGCCGAATGCGAGGCCTTTCACAGTCGCATTTCCAACCTTGACTACGAATGGTACCTGCGGGCTGTATGACCAATCAGGAATCTAACCAATAAGCCAATTAATTAAATGGATGTACAGAAACTTGTACAGCCATTCAATTATCTGCTACACTCCGCTCACATGGCTGCAGAGCAGTGCGGTTGCGGAGCAAAGCAATGAACATGATGGCGAGCAGGCTCGACGATTCCCGGTCGAAGATGGCAGCGGCACTGCGTGCGGAAAAGGCGCAAACGGGCCGGGCACTGGATGCCTATTTTTACCGCTCACCCCTGGTCTACGAGACCGAACTGACCGAACTGGTGTTTCGCAGTTGGCTCTATGCGGGTCACGTGTCGGAGGTCACCAGTCCCGGCGATTACCTGCTGCTGGAAATCGGCGAGGATTCCCTGATTATCGTGCGCGATGATGACGGCGGCATCCGCGCCCTGATGAACATCTGTCGCCACCGCGGCGCCCGCGTTTGCGAAGGTGCAAGCGGCAACCGCAGAACCTTCGTCTGCCCTTACCACGGCTGGGTCTACCGTACCGATGGCAGCCTCAAGGCCGCCCGGGAAATGCACATGCTCGAGGGCTTCGACACGGCAGCGCACGGGCTCAAGCAGGCGCGCGTTGTCGTCTACATGGGCCTGATCTTTATCAACTGCAATCCTGAAGCGGATGACTTGCTCGCGCCACTGCAGAACATCAACCGGCAATTGGGCGCCTATGACCTGGCCAATGCCCGGGTTGCCCACAAGCACACCTACCGGATCAGCGCCAACTGGAAACTGGTGCTGGAGAACTACCTCGAATGCTACCACTGCGCCACCTCCCATCGGGCCTACTCGCGCATGCATACCCTGAAAGAGGCCGATCACAGCGCCGCAGACCGGGCCATGCTAGCCAGGACGGAGGCGGTCACCGGCGTGGCCGGGATGGGCGCGCGCCATGAGCGCGTTTTCGGTGACGCCGAGGGCTTCGGCTGCTGCGTGTATACCAGCCGCTACGGGCTGTACGACGGCTTTCTCACCGGCAGCAAGGACGGCCAGCCGGTCGCGCCCCTGATGGGACAGATCCAGGGCTATGACGGCGGGGTGGGGGATTTCCAGATCGGCCCCCTGACCTTCATGCTCAACTATCCCGACCACTGCGTACTCTACCGCTTCATTCCCCGCGATGTGGGCAGCACCGACATGGAGGTGGTGTGGTTCGTGCGTGGCGATGCCGTGGAGGGGGTGGATTACGACCGGGAAAAGCTCACCTGGTTGTGGCATCACACCACGCTGGAGGACGAATACATTATCACCCGCAACAGCCAGGGGGTGAATTCGCGCTTCTTCGAACCCGGGCCCTACCACCCGGCGTTTGAAAACGAGCTGCAGGAGTTTGTAGCCTGGTACCTGGCAATCCTGTCGAAATCACTGTGAGAGGTGTTTGTGTCGGCCTGGCGTCAGGATTTCAATCGGCATTCACTGCATCCCTGGGCTGACCTGCCCGGCCTTGGAGAGGATACTTCCACTCCCGTCATCGTCAGCGGCGATGGCATTTATATTACCGACGACCAGGGGCGGCGCCTGATCGACGGGCCGGCGGGCATGTGGTGCATGCAGACCGGCTACGGCCGCCGTGAAATAGCCGACGCGGTGGCCGACCAGATCATGCAGCTGGGCTATTCCACCGCTTTCTCCACCATCAACCCCAGGGAAGTCGAGCTGGCGCGGCGCATTGCCGGTGAAACCCCCGGCGACCTCAACCGGGTCTTCTTCACCACCGGGGGTTCAACTGCGGTGGATTCGGCGCTGCGCCTGTGCCAGCTTGCCAATAACATCAAGGGACAGCCCCGGCGCAAGCATATCCTGTCGCGCTATCACGCCTACCACGGCAGCACCTTCCTGACCGCGTCGGTTACCGGCAAGGAACGCGACAAGACCATGATGGACACCCTGCAGGAGAACGTGCATTTCCTCAGCGTGCCCTGCCATGGTTACCACCACCAGGATCTGGACGAGGAGGCGTTCTGCGACTTCCTGGTGCGGGAACTGGAGGACAAGATCCTCGAGCTCGGCCCGGAAAACGTCATGTGTTTTATCGCCGAACCGGTGCTGGGTTCGGGCGGCGTGATCGTTCCGCCGCAGCATTACAATCGCCGCTGCTGGGAAGTGGTGAAGAAATACGGCATCGTCTACATCGCCGACGAGGTGGTTACGGCGTTTGGGCGGCTGGGGTACTGGTTTGCCTCGGAAAAGGTGTTCGGCGTGGTGCCGGACATCATCACCTTCGCCAAGGGCCTGACCTCGGGTTATGTCCCCCTGGGAGGCTTCGCCGTCTCAGACCGTTTCATGGCGGAGATTTCCGGCGCTGCATCCCGGGGCAATAATTACAGCAATGGCTACACCTGGTCAGCCAATCCCGTGTCCTGCGCCGCCGCGCTGGCCAGCTGGGATATTATCGAGCGGGAGGGCCTGCTGACCCATGTGCGTGAATTGGCGCCCTATTTCCAGCAGCAGTTGCGAACCCTGCTGGATATACCGCTGGTTGCGGATGTCCGCGGCACCGGCCTGATGGCAGCCGTGGAGATGCGACTGGACAACGGGGTGCACGGGGACCAGTTGCTGGCGCAGGACTATGCCATCGGCGACCTGGTGGACAGCTACTGCCGCCAGTTCGGCCTGCTGGTGCGGCCGCTGATCAACGTTTGCATCATGTCACCGCCCCTGATCATCACCCGCAGCCAGGTCGACGACCTGGTGCTGGCGCTGCGCAGGGCGCTGGTGCTGGCCGATGCCGATCTGCGTTCGAGGAAAAAAATCGCCTGATGGCCTCTATCAGCTGAGTGCCAGGGAGTACTTGTAGAACTCGGTTTCCCGCTCGTAGCCGAGGGCCTCGTAAAGCTTTTGAGCGTCGTAGTTGTCGGTGGCGGTCTCCAGGTCGATACGGCTTGCCCTGGATTTGCGGGCCATTTTTTCCGCTTCCTGCATCAGCGCCCGGCCTACACCGCGCTGGCGTGCCGAGGCGTCCACAAACAGGTCGTAGAGTATCCAGATCTGGCTGGCAGTGACCGAGCACCAGCTGGGGTAGAGTTGGGTAAAGCCGAGCGCCCGGCCGCCAGTGTCCAGTGCCAGGAAGATGACAGACCGCTCCCGTTTCAGGTTCTCGGCCAGGAACCTGCGCGCGAGGGCGGGATCCGGTTCCCGTCGGTAGAACTGGCGGTAGGCGTCGAATAACCGGGCCAGGGCGGGGAGCTGCTCCTTGCCCGCGGTAACGATGCGCAGGGAGTTATCGGCAATGGCCAGGCGGGAGGCCTGCTCACGGGAGTCGGGCATCTGGAACGCCCAGGGGAAAACACTGGCCAGGAAGGAAAGGTAGAGGGAGCGGGCGTCAGCCCGGTTGTAGCTGTCGCCGGCGTAGAGGATGTCCTGCCAGATTTCGTCGATGATACCCTGGACCGCATTGGCCATGGCGTGGGGGTTCATCTGGCCCTGCCTGTTGCCCTGGTGAATGATCTCGTCGCACAACTGCAGGGTCATGGTAAAGATTTTTTCATCCTGGGCGCCGCAGATGCGCTGGTAATCCGCCCGGGACCGCGCCTCCGAAGTGAAAGCGAACCAGACCGCGGTCTTGCGCGGTTCCGTTATCCCGGGGTCGAGGGAGGCCTCGAACATGGCGAGCAATTTTTGTCCCGGGCCGGGCCCGGCAGCGTCAACGGCACGCACTATGGTGCGCTCGAATTCAGCGGCGAGGTCCGTGAGCGTGGCCAGCAGCAGCGCTTCCTTGCTGGCGAAGTGGAAATTGACCGAGCCCGCGCTCAGGCCGGCGATATCGGCGATCTTGGCGAGAGTGAGCTTGGGCAGCCCGTGTTCAGAGATGGCGGTCATGGTGGCATCGATCATCAGCCGGCGGCGTTCCGCCTGGATAGTGCTGCCGATACCGGGTTTCTTGATGCCCATGGATGCCGCCTTTGAATCAGTCGCTCGCACGCCGGCGAACTTGGATAAACCCGCCCTTGCTGGCAGTATATACGCGAACAGAAATTTGAACAGACAGTCAGCAGCGCCCTGGCCGCAATCGCGCCACAGCGCGCCGGGTCACCGGGCGCTGTCTTTCTTCTTCCCCAAAGGACCGTGATAAATGAGTGAGGCAGCAAGATCGGCAAGCTATACCCTGGTGGTCTCCTGCCCCGACAGGGTGGGTATCGTCGCGGCCGTGTCGCGCTTCGTGGCGGACCGTGGCGGTTCCCTGACCGAGTCCAACCACCACACGGATGTGGAGCAGGGCTGGTTCTTCATGCGCAATGTGATCAGCGCCAAATCCCTCACCATCGACCTTAAGCAGTTCCGTGAGCAGTTTGCCCCCCTCGCCGCAGAGCATGGGATGAACTGGACCGTGCGGGATAACGCCGAATTGCAGCGGGTAGTGCTGCTGGCCAGCCACGCATCCCACTGCCTTGCCGATATCCTGCACCGCTGGAAGAGCGGTGACCTGGCCTGCCAGATTCCCTGCGTGATCTCCAACCACGAGAACCTGCGCAGCATGGTGGAGTGGCATGGCATTCCTTTTCATTATGTACCGGTCCCCAGGGAGGACAAGACCGAGGCCTTTGCCCGGATGTCCGAAATCATCGAGCGCCACCGCGCCGAGACCGTCGTGCTGGCGCGGTACATGCAGATCATACCGCCGCAGTTGTGTGAGCAGTACGCCAGCAGGCTGATCAATATCCACCACAGTTTCCTGCCGTCCTTCATCGGCGCCAACCCCTACCTGCGCGCCTACGAGCGCGGGGTCAAGCTGATCGGCGCCACCTGTCACTACGTCACCCAGGACCTGGATGAAGGGCCTATCATCGAGCAGGACGTGATCCGGGTGAACCACAGCTGCGGCAAGGACGACCTGGTCAGGCTGGGGCGCGACGTGGAACAGTCCGTATTGTCGCGCGGCCTGCGCTACCACCTGGAGGACCGTGTGATCGTGCGCGGTAACAAGACAGTGGTGTTCACGTCATGAGCTACAAGTTGCCCGGCGACCAATCACGCGCCCTGCTGGAGCGCGGCCTGCCGCACCTGCGCAATGGCCTGCGCTATCCCGCCGCCGCCCGGCGCGCCGCCAACCGAGGCTACGAAGCGCCGGCGCAGATGATCGTGGGCAGGGCCGAGGGCGACTATGTCTGGGACCTGGACGATAATCGCTACATCGACTTCCAGGGCGGCTGGGCCACCAACCCGCTGGGCAACTGTCACCCCGAGATCATCGAGGCAGTGCACGCGGCGCACAGGCGCTATGGCTTCCAGTGGGAGCATCCTCTGCGGATCCCCCTGGCGGAAAAGCTGGCCAGCCTGATGCCCGGCGGGGCCCTGCCGCGGTTCAGCTTTGAGGTGTCCGGCACCGAGGCGGTGGAGTCGGCCATTCACCTGGCCCTGTGCCACACCCGGCGCCGTTACATCATCAGCTTCACCTCCTGTTTCCATGGCGAGGGCCTGGGCACCAAGATGGTCAGCGCCTACAACAGCAACAGCAATCTTTACATGGAGGCCTGGGCAGGTGGCGTGCTGAAGGCGCCGTTCCCCTATTCGGAGAATATCCCCGCGGGCATGAGCCATGCCCAGTACTGCGAGTACTGCCTGTGGTACCTGGAGACACACCTGCCCGAGTTCGTGGTGCCGGCGGAAAACATCGCCGCTGTCCTGATCGAGCCCGGTCTCGCCGAGGGCGGCAACTGGATTCCGAGCCGGGAGTTCTTCCAGGGTGTGCGCCGCGTCTGCGACAAGTATGACTGGCTGATGATCGCCGACGAGGTGCTCACCGGGCTCGGCCGCACGGCGAAGATGTGGGGCGTCGAGCACTACGGCGTGGTACCTGACATCCTGGTGGCAGGCAAGAACATGTCCGGCGGCGTCGAACCCTGCGCCGGCGTTGCCGCCAGGGATGACATACTCGGCGATAATCCCAGGGCGACCGCCGGCAGTACGTTCGCCGGGACACCGGCGGGTTGCGCGGCCTGCCTCAAAACCCTGGAGATCTATGAGCGCGACAATATTCTCGAGCATGCCGCCAAACTGGCGGAGATCGCCGCCCAGCGCATGGCCCCCTGGGAATCCCGCTACGGCATCGTCAGCCAGGTGCGAGCGCTGGGCTTGCTGATGGGCGTGTCCTTTGCCGGTGAGTCAAAACCCGACGAGGAGTTCTTCACCGCCCGCTCCGTGCGCCACGAGATGCTGCGCCGCGGCGTGTGGGCCATCTGCGACAACCAGGCCCAGGTGCGCATGTACCCGGCCCTGAACATGCCGCCGGAGACCCTGCTGGAAGGCCTGGCCATCATGGAGGAGGCCATCGAGGCGGTACAGCGCAAGGGCCCGACGATCGGCAACTACCCGCCGCTGCCCAGCGGGAACGTGGGTTTCTAGCGCGACTTGCCGAACACCTGGGTCCAGTAGACGTTATATGTACTGGACGGGTTGCTGACCTTGGCGGCGCCCAGTTCCCTGTAGCTGGAGCGCATCAGGTTCGCGCAATGCCCCGGGCTGTTAATCCAGCCCTGCAGCACGGCGCTGACGGCGCTGTAAGAAGTACCGGCGGCGATGTTCTCGCCAACCGCTGTCCAGCTGTAACCCGCGCCGGTTGCGCGATCCCCCACCGAGCTACCGTTCGAGCCGGTATGGCTGAAGAAATTATTGGTTGCCATATCCGTTGAATGGCCCTGTGCGGCCGCCTTGAGCGGGCAACTCCATGCCAGTGGCGGCACGGCCGGGAAAGATCCCATGCTGCCGCACACCCGGGCCTGGGCCCTGGTGGCATTGACCGCGTCCAGCATGGCCTGCTCCTCGGTGCTCAGCGCGCAACCGCCACCGCCGCCCCCGGGAACTTCGCCGCCACCACCGCCTGGAACCTCACCACCGCCCGGCGGCGGGGCGTTGTTGTCGACAGGGTCACAGGCATCGCCAATGCCGTCACCGTCGCTGTCTTCCTGGCCGGGGTTGCTTACATAGATGCAGTTGTCCGTCTTGTTGGTGACATAGCCTTCGGGCGGGGCATAATCCAGCACGCTGCTCGATGGGTCCCCGAAGCCGTCGCCGTCCGCATCGCGGTAGTAACGGTTGCGCACAAAACCCTCGTCTATTGCACCGTCGCAATCATTGTCGATACTGTCGAGCGTCTCGGTTGCGCCCGGGTAGATCCTGCTGTTGTTGTCGTCGCAGTCCCTGTTGTTCTGCACGTAGCCGCTGACCGCCTCTATCGAGCGGATAAGGCCGGTCTTCGCCCCATAACCGTCGCCGTCGACATCCGGGTAAAAATTCTTGAAGCCCTCGTCGATATTGCCATCGCAATCATTGTCGCGGCCGTCGGCCAGTTCAGTCGCGGAGGGATAGTCCTGCGCACTCCTGTCATTGCAGTCCAGCGTGTTAGTGACGTATCCCGTCGGCTGCTGTATCTCCAGGCGGCTGGTGGCGGCATCGCCATAGCCATCGCCGTCGCGGTCGATATAGAAGCGGGTTGTGGCAAAGCCCTCGTCAACCACACCGTTGCAGTTGTTGTCCAGCCCGTCAGCCTCTTCCGTCTTCCAGGGGTGGACCTTGCGGTTGTTGTCGTCGCAGTCGGTCCTATCGATCACATAGCCCTGCGGCTTCTCGAAGGCCATGACACTTATGTTCGCCGCGCCGTAGCCGTCCCCGTCGCTGTCACGGTACCAGGGCCGCTTTTGCGCGGACGATTCGAATACCGCAGACACTTCCAGATCGCCGTCGAACTCGATCAACTCGGCGGGCAGCGGCGCAAGTGTGAGTTTGCACACCTCGGTGACGGACAGGCCACAGATCCCGGTCCACTTTACGAAGCGGTAGCCGCTGGCGGGAACCGCTGTGAAGCGGTCCTCGAACGGTTCAGTGATGGGTATGATGCAGGTCCCCTGGCTACAGTTGTTGGCGCCGGATGCCGACTGGATATAGCCTGTCTCATCGGTCTTGAGCACCAACCGACAACCGACCAGCAGGACCATGGCCAGGCCGATGCAGGTGAGCCTGGAAACGGAGTGGATGGAAACGCCTGCCCTTTTGTTGAAAGTCATTGTGCAGCCTCGCAAACCATAACTACTACGGATATCCCGTGGTAGAAGTCTGCAAGTTGCGGGCCAGCGCCGTTTTTATCTGGTCTTTTTCCCGGAGTGCGCGGATTTACCGGGCCCGGGAGCGAGTCCGGCCGGGCGGCAGCTCCGCGACAGTACCCCTGCGGCTAACACGGAAGGCCAGGAACTGACAGATTTTGTCAGCTTGCGCCCAAGCCCCTGCCTCAACAATCCGGTGGCGGTGTGGCCCTGGCGCGTTCGGGTGACCAGAACGGTTTGGTGATCCGTGTGCAACGCGCCACCTTGCGCAGCCAGCGCAGTTCCTTCTGGTGATAGATTTCCGCCCAGATGGGTCCTTCGAAGTGCCTGGCTTCGACGAGGCCGTACGCGATGTTGGCCTTGACCACCGGCGACCACATGGCGGAGGTGACATAGCCGATCTCTTTCGCGCACCCGCGATCGGCATAGAGAATGCTGTGCTGCGCCGGTTTGTTGCCCTCGATGTCCAGCTTCAGCAGGCGCCGGTAATCGCCCGATTCCTTCTGCGCCAGTAGCGCGCGACGGCCACTGAAATGGGGTTTCTTGAAATTGAGAATCCAGCCCAGGCCCAGTTCCAGGGGCGAGTGATCATGGCCGAGCTGGACGGTGTGCAGCGCGCCGTGGAAATCCACGTCCGGCGCGAGGAAGCCGGCTTCCAGCCTTGCCATTTCCAGGGATTCGTCCCCCATGGGCCGGATGCCGTACAGCGCCCCTCTCTCGAACAGCGCGTCCCACAGCTGCTCCGCGTCCTGCGGGGCCAGCCACAGCTCGTAGCCCAGGTCGCCGGTATACCCGGTGCGGGAGATCATGATCTCGCCCGAACCAAAGGCAAAGCGCCTGACCTGGAACGGCTTGCACTGTTCGATGCCGGTGAATCCCAGCGCCTTGAGCAGGGCACAGGAGGTGGGGCCCTGCAGCGCCAGGGCGGCGACGTCCTCGGAAATATCGCTGATCTGGACAGCGTCGAAGCCCACGGCGGCGAGGCAGAACCAGTCGTAACAGGGGTCTGCACAGCACAGCATGAACTCCTGGGGCCCGAGCCGGAATAGGGTGCCGTCATCCACGACCCGGCCGGCGTCGGTGCACCAGACGTTGTAGGCCACTGTGTCAACCGCCTGGCCGATCACGTCCCGAGTGACCATGCGATCCAGCATCTCGGCGGCCTGCGCACCGGCGAAGCGGTACTTGCGCATCGGGGATACATCGAACACACCGCAGGTATTGCGGCTGGCGAAATACTCCATGTGAGCATCGGCGTAGTACACCGCCGAGGCAAAACCATTCCACTCGCTCCACTGCTGGTTGAGGTTCAGGCGTGAGCTGCGGCTGTGAAAGGGCGTGGGCAGGACGCCCTGGTGGACATGGGCAATGCGGTCGGCGCTTTGCAGTTGGACCTGCGGTGACATGCTCAGCTCTCCTCCAGAATTGCCCGGGCGGCGTTGCTGCCCGCTGCGCCCATGATGCCGCCGCCGGGGTGGGCGCCGGCCCCGCACAGATAGAAGCCTGGCACCGGGCTGCGGTACTGGGAAGCGCCATAGGTCGGCCGATTGACCCACCAGTTGTCCAGGGCGAATTCGCCGTGGTGCCAGTGACCGCCGGTCACGCCGAACCGGCTTTCCAGGTCCGCAGGCGTCAGCAACTCGCTGGCGACCACGTGCTGGCGGATGCCCGGCGTGTACCGCTCCAGGCTCGCCATGGCATTCTCGAGGAAATTTTCGCGATGAGCCTCCCAGCCGCCCTTGACCTTGTAGGGCGCATACTGCAGCTGCGCCGACAGCACATGCTGTCCCGCGGGTGCCAGGCTCGGGTCGTACAGGCTGGGCAACAACACTTCCATCGGCAGTTCCCGGGCATAGCCGCCATACTTGGCCGCGTCAAAGGCGTGCTCGATAAACTGCATGTCGGGTGCCAGCATCAGGCGGCCCTCGGGGCGTGCCAGCCCGGTAAATTGCGGCAGACCATCCAGCGCCAGGTGCAGTTTGGCGACCTGGCCATCCATGCGCAGGCGGTTGATCCGGTGGGTGAACTGGATGTCGAGGTGCCGGGCGCCCAGCAGGGTCAGGAAGCTGGTTTTCGGGTCGGCGTTGGAGACGATCCGCGGGGCCCTGATGACGTCGCCATCGGCCAGTTTCACGCCAACGGCCCGGCCCTGCTCGACCACCACCCGCGCCACCCGGCTGCCGGTGCGGATCTGCGCGCCACAGGCGGTGGCGGCGGCCGCCAGTGCATCTGTGAGCCCGCCGCAGCCGCCCCTGGGCAGGGGCAGGCCGCCGCTGAGGTCGCCGCTCATGCGGTACAGCAGCGCGATAACCGCGTTGTTGGGTGAGCGCGGCGCCAGCTTGCTGCCCACGTTGGCGTCCCAGCTCAGGGCGGCCTTCAATAGCGGGCTGTCGAAGTACTCGTCCATCAGGTCCCGGGCAGGGAGCGCGATCATGCGCATCAGCTCGCGCATGTCGGCCCTGCCGAGGGCGCGCAGGTTCCAGCCGAACCGGCCGAGGGTGGCCATGTCCTGCAGAGAGCCGCTGGCCAGCACCGGGGGCCGCTTGTGCCAGAAGGGATCTATAGCTTTTGCAAACTTTTGCATCAGACGAAGGTAGCTGGTGTAAGCGGCCGAATCCTCGGGGGAAGCCCCCGTCAGCTCATCCCTATGGATGGTGATATGGTGGCCGTCCGCCCCCAGGGCCACGGTGGGCAGCGCCTCGGCGGCCAGGCTGAAACCGTGCCGCTCCAGCTGCAGGTCCGCGACCAGTTTGCGGCCGAGTTGGGGCAGGGTGTGGGCCACCGAGGCGCGAAAGCCCGGCGCGAACTCCCGGGTGGCGCCCAGGCCCCCCACCTGCGCGGCTGCCTCCAGTACCAGCACCTGCCGGCCCGCCTTTGCCAGGTAGGCCGCGCAGGCCAGGCCGTTGTGGCCGCCGCCGATAATAATGATGTCAGGGGACTTACTCATCGACGTCATCCTCTGGCACCACGTTGGGCCGCCGCAGGTCCCGCAGGATCTCCCGCGCCGAATTGGCGCCGCAGGCGGACGACACGCCGCCCCCGGGGTGGGTGCCGGAGCCGCACATATACATGCCCTTGACCGGCCCCCGGTACTGGGAATAACCGGGGAAGGGGCGGTTGAACATCAGCTGGTCGATGGTCAGTTCGCCCTGGAAGATATTGCCCTCGGTGAGGCCGATCTCGTTCTCGATTTCGTACGGCGTGCGCACTTCCATATGGGCGATGAGGTCGCGGAAATTGGGCGAGTAGTTGCAGATCTGGTCGATCACGTCCCTGCCGAAGGCATCGCGTTTCTGCGCTGTCCAGCCGCCCTCGACCTCCGCCGGGCAGTACTGGATGAAGCAGGAGACGAAATAGTGTCCCGGCGCCGCCAGGGTAGGGTCCCACATGGAGGACTGGGTCATCTCGACAAACGGGTCCGCCGACCAGCGCCCGTGCTTCCAGTCATCGTAGGCCCGCTCCATGCGCTCCGGGCTGTCGAGAAACTGCATGGAGCCGTGGCGCAGGGGGTGGCCCTTGGGGAGCGAGGGAAAGTCCGGCGCGCCGGTCAGGGCGATGTTGACCTTGCCGGAGGAGCCCCTGATCTTGAAATTTTCCGCCTTCCTGCGCAGGTCCGCTGGAATGTCCTTGCGGTCCATGATGACGGTGAAGGTGCGCTTCGGGTCGAGGTTGGATACCACGATGTCGGCGTGGATCTCCTCGCCGCTGTCCAGCGCCACGCCGACAGCGCGGCCGTTGCGCACGATGATCTGTTGCACCGGCGCGTTGGTGCGGATCTCGCCGCCGTGTTCGCGCAGGGCGCCGGCGATGGCATTGGAGATGGCGCCCATGCCGCCCCGGGCCAGGCCCCAGGCGCCCACAGCACCGTCCACATCGCCCATCACATGGTGCAGCAGTACGTAGGCGGTGCCGGGGGAGTACACCCCCAGGGCGGTGCCGATGATGCTGCTGGTGGCGAGCGTGGCCTTGACCAGGTCGTTCTCGAAATACTCGTCGAGGAAATCGCCCGCGCTCATGGTCATGAAGCGAATGAACTCGCAGACCTGTTCCTCACCCATGCCGGCGAACTTCCTGGCCATGAACAGCAGCTCCCCCAGGTCCCGCGGCCTGAACGAAGTGGGATCCGCCGGGGTGCGCAGCAGGAAGTGGCGAATGAATTTGGCATAGCGCATCAGGTCGCTGTTATAGCGATGGGCGGCGTCGGCATCGCGCAGGGAGTGGCGCCTGATCTCGCGGTACTGCATCGCCTCGTCCGTGTACTCCGCCATGTAATCGCCGTTGCGGGCGAAATTGGTGGCGCCGCCGTAGGGCACGATCATCAGCCCGTGGCGGGTGAGGTCGAGGTCCCGGTGGATGGACTGGCGCAGCAGGCTGCAGACGTAGGAGCAGTTGGAGTAGATCCAGCCCGGGTGCAGTTCACGGCTGACGGCGGCGCCGCCGATATAGTCGTTCTTTTCCACCACCAGTACATCGAGCCCGCCCTTGGCCAGATAGGCGGCATTGGTCAGGCCGTTGTGGCCGGCGCCTATCACGATCGCGTCGTAACGGTTTTTCATGGCCGGGCTATTTCCTTATGCGCGGGCAGGGTGGTTGCAGGACAAGACCAGCATAGGCCCTGGTCGCTGGATCGGGCAGGGCCGATAGGGGACAATGAGGGGATAGAAACGGGCACTATAGAGGCCTCAAATGACCCCACCGCGAGCCCGCCGCCAGATCCCCGCCTCGATCCAGCGCCAGCTGCTCAACAGCCATGAAATTCGCCTGATGCTGCAGGAACTGGAGACGGCCCAGGGCGCCGCGCCCCGGGACATCCTGGCGGGCACGGGGGTGTCGGTGCAGGCGCTGGCGGATCCCGGCCAGCGCCTGACCCTGGAGCAGGAACTGGAGCTCTATACCCGCATCGCCCATCGCAATACCGATCCGCTGCTGGGCATCCGGGTCGGGGCGCGGCTGTCATTGTCCAGCTATGGCATTCTCGGTTATGCGGTGATGGGGGCGCGGACCGTGCGGGCGGCGCTGGACTTGCTCACCGAGTTTTCGCCCCTGATCAGCTGGGCCTCGCAGCACAGCCTGACCCGGGAGCGCTATCGCGGCACGCCCTGCATCTGCCTGACCCTGAAGCCTACTGCGGCCGATGCCAGCGCCGCGGCGCTGGAGATTGAGAGCACCATCGCTTCGTTGCAGTGCGTGTTCAATGAGCTGTTGGGGGAGCCGGTGAATTT
>JBFZEF010000047.1:0-7679 GCA_041307045.1 Halioglobus sp. | reverse complement strand
CGCGGAGTTTGGTTTCGAGGTGGACCTGGCGTTCCGTCACCTGTCCCTGCCGGCGTTAAGGGAGCTGATCGACCGGGAGTTCTTCATTCTTTCCCAGGCCCACTACGACCGCTACATGCGGACGCCTGACCTGTTCGCGGGGCAGCTCGAGTGAGGACAGCCACTGATATTGGTTCGATCCTGGCCTTCCTGCAGTGCGCCACACCCGCCGCGTGGGTAGAGTGGGCCCTGCAGAATCCGGACCTGCTGCTGGTGGATCACGCCAACTGCGAGAAAAAAGCGGCTGCGACCGCGCTCAACCTGATGTATCGCTATGTCGATCGCCACCGGCTGCTCACCCGCCTGTCGCGCCTGGCCAGGGAGGAGTTGCGCCACTTTGAGCAGGTGATCGCCCTGATGCAGGCGCGCGGCGTCGACTACCCCCAGTTGACAGCGTCGCGTTATGCCGGCGAGCTGCGCCAGTTGGTGCGCAGCCACGAGCCTGCCCGGCTGGTGGATACCCTGCTGGTGGGGGCGATCATCGAGGCCCGCTCCTGCGAGCGGTTTGCCGCCCTGGTCCCGGTGCTCGATGCGGAATTGGCGGCGTTTTACGCCTCACTGCTGAAGTCCGAGTCCCGCCACTTCACCGACTACCTGAAACTGGCGCAGGAGGCGGGCTCGGCGCGGGAGGTGGCTGATCGCCTGCCCGTGCTGCTGCGGCGGGAGCGGGAACTGATCGAGTCGCCGGACAGGGAGTTTCGCTTTCACAGCGGTGTACCCGGGTAAACCATAACTTTAATAATACATATTAACCTATTGATATATATTGAAATTAGTTAGCTCAATAGCATCGGCTGAGGCCTCGATGGCCCAGCCCCTGTCCTCCCAGGCCCCCAATACCCAGCGCAGGCCGGCGCGGGTCTCGTGCCGCATCGGCCGGTGGGTGTGGCCGTGAATCAGCTGGCGCACGCCATAGGCCTGCATGACCCGCTCGGCCTCTGCCGGGGTGACGTCCATGATGTCCTCGCTTTTCATGCTGGTGGCCTCGCGGCTGTCGGCGCGCAGGCGCGCCGCCAGGGCGCGCCGCTCTGCCAGGGGCCGGGCCAGCAGCCCGGCCTGCCAGGCGGGATCCCGGGTGGTGCGGCGAAACGCCTGGTAGTCCGCATCCAGAGTACAGAGGCTGTCGCCGTGCATCAGCAGGGTGGGCTCGCCGTTGAGGTCGATGAGGCTGGGATCGGGTAACAGGACGGCTCCCGTGGCGGCGCAGAAGGCGGCTCCCAGCAGGAAATCCCGGTTGCCGTGCAGGATGTACAGCGCCGGGCCGGCAGCGCGAAAGTCCCGCAGCAGGCGGGTCACTTCCAGCGCCAGGGCGGAGTCATCGTCGTCACCGGGCCAGGCCTCGAACAGGTCACCGAGAATGAACAGCCTGGCGCAATGGCGGTGCCCGTCGAGGAACGTCGCCAGGGCCCGGGTGGCAGCGGGCCGGGCCGGGTCGAGATGGAGATCCGAGATGAAACAGCTGCTGGACACGGGAGCGGTCCGGCGCGGCAGCGGGACCAGGCTGCGGCTAGTCGATGACTTCCACGGTTTCAATGATGACCGCATCGACGGGGACGTCCTGGTGGCCCCTGCTGCTGGCGGTTTTCACGTTGCGGATTTTTTCCAGCACGTCTTCCCCGTCCACCATCCTGCCGAACACCGCATAGCCCCAGCCCTGCATGTTCTTGCCGCTGTGGTTGAGGAAGTCGTTGTCCTTCACATTGATGAAGAACTGGGCAGTGGCCGAGTGGGGATCCGTGGTTCGCGCCATGGCAATCGTGCCGAAATCGTTCTTGAGGCCGTTATCCGCCTCGTTCTGGATGGGCTTGCGCACGGGTTTCTGCGACATGCTGGTATCAAATCCGCCGCCCTGGATCATGAAGTTGTTGATCACCCGATGGAAGATGGTGCCGTCGTAAAAGCCGGCCCGGGCATACTCGAGAAAATTGGCAACTGTGATAGGTGCCTTCTCGGCGTCAAGTTCCAGTTTGATGTCGCCGAACGTGGTGCGGATGATGACCATGCTGATTCCCTGCTGGTTAGAGTCGAAAGCGCGGCAATGATACGGGCTTTTCCGGGGCAGGAAAACACTTCGGGGACGCGATGATGGGTCAAAAGAGCGGCGTATTGCCATCGGTGCGCTTTTGGTGGCTATAAGGCGGGCGGATCTGTGGCTATAATACGCGGCCTTTTTATGCGCCAGCTGTGATGATTTATGGAAACGACCTCCGCCAGCAATTTTCTGGAGACAATTATCGCCGGGGATCTCGCCGCCGGCAGAGTCCAGACCGTGGTCACCCGGTTTCCGCCGGAGCCCAACGGCTACCTTCATATCGGCCACGCCAAGTCCATCTGCGTGAACTTTGGCCTCGCGGAGAAATTCGGCGGGCGCTGCAACCTGCGCTTTGACGATACCAACCCGGAGAAGGAGAGCCAGGAGTATATCGATTCCATCCAGGCGGACGTGCGTTGGCTTGGCTTCAACTGGGATGGCGAGGTGCGTTTTGCCTCTGCCTATTTCCAGCAGCTGTATGACTGGGCGGTGCACCTGGTGGAGCGCGGCGACGCCTATGTGTGCGACCTGGACGCTGCCCAGGCGCGGGAGTATCGCGGCACCCTCACCGAGCCCGGCCGCGACAGCCCCTGGCGCAACCGCAGCGTGGCGGAGAACCTGGACCTGCTGGCGCGGATGAAGTCCGGAGAGTTCGCCGAGGGCGAAAAGGTGCTGCGGGCGAAGATCGACATGGCCTCGCCCAACATGAACATGCGCGATCCCATCCTGTACCGCATTCGCAAAGTGCCCCACCACCAGACCGGGGACGGCTGGGTCATTTATCCCACCTACGATTTCGCCCACGGCCAGGAAGATGCCATCGAAGGCATAACCCACTCGATCTGCACCCTGGAGTTCGAGGATCACCGGCCTCTCTATGACTGGTTCCTCGACCACTTGCCGGTGCCCGCCCGGCCCCGCCAGTATGAATTCGGCCGGCTCAACCCCAGCTACACGGTCACCAGCAAACGCAAGCTCAAGCAACTGGTGGACGACGGCGTGGTCAGTGGCTGGGATGACCCGCGCATGCCCACGGTGGCCGGCATGCGCCGGCGCGGCTATACCCCCGCGGCGATCCGCAAGTTCTGCCAGATGATAGGCACCACCCGCAGCGACGGGGTGGTCGATGTGGCAATGCTGGAGTTCGCCATCCGCGTAGACCTCAACGAGAACGCGCCGCGGGCGATGTGCGTGTTGAATCCGCTGAAAGTAGTGCTCACTGATTACCCCGAGGGGCAGGTGCAAGAGCTGGTTGCTCCCCGACATCCCTCGCGGCCGGAGCTGGGCGAGCGCCTGTTGCCGTTCACCCGGGAACTGTATATCGACGCGGATGATTTTCGTGAGGAGGCCAACAAGAAGTACAAGCGCCTGGTGCTGGGCAAGCGGGTGCGGTTGCGCAATGCCTGCGTGATCGAGGCCGTCAACGCAGTGAAAGACGCCGCCGGCAGGGTGGTGGAGGTGCATGCCCGGGTTATACCCGACACCTTCGGTGCTGATCCTGCCGATGGTGTAAAACCCAAGGGCGTGATCCAGTGGGTATCTGCATCCAGGGGCCGCCAGGCCACGGTCCGTCTGTACGATCGCCTGTTCAATCACGAGGCTCCGGACAAGGGTGAGCGCGATTTCATGGCGCACGTCAACGCGGACTCGCTGCGAGTGGTGGAGCAGGCCTGGATCGAGCCGGCCCTGGCGCAGGCCCTGCCGGAGCAGGGTTTCCAGTTCGAGCGGGAAGGGTATTTCGTGGCGGACCGCCATGATCACAGGGCACAGGCACCGGTTTTCAACCGCACTATCGGCCTGCGCGACAGCTGGGGCGAGCAGGCGGGAGACGCGGAGTGAGCCTGTACCTGTACAACACCCTCGGCGGCGAAAAGCAGCTGTTTGAGCCGCTGGTGCCCGACACCGTGACCATGTACGTGTGCGGCCCCACGGTGTACAACCTGGCGCATATCGGCAATGCCCGGCCGGTGGTGGTGTTCGACACCCTGTTTCGCCTGCTGCAGACGCAGTTCAGCACGGTCATCTACGCCCGCAACATCACCGATGTGGACGACAAGATCATCGCGGCTGCGAGGGAAGGGCGGCGCAGTATCGAGTCAGTGACGCAGGAGTTTACCGCGAAGTACCGCGAGGACATGGCCCAGCTCAACGCCCTGCCACCGACCCTGGAACCCCATGCCACCCACAACATAGAGCCCATGCTGGAGCTGACCGCCACCCTGATCGAAAAGGGCCACGCCTACGAATCCCGGGGGCACGTGCTGTTCGCGGTGGAGTCCATGCCGGACTACGGCAAGCTGTCCCGGCGCTCGCTGGACGACATGCTGGCGGGAGCGCGGGTGGAGGTGGCTGACTACAAGCGCCACCCCGGGGATTTCATCCTGTGGAAACCGGCGGCGGCCGATGAGCCCGGCTGGGACAGCCCCTGGGGGCGCGGCCGGCCGGGTTGGCACCTGGAATGTTCCGCCATGATCCGGGCCCACCTGGGTGAGACCATCGACATCCACGGCGGCGGTCGCGACCTGATTTTTCCGCACCACGAAAACGAGATCGCCCAGAGCCGCTGCGCCCACGGGGGCGATTATGTGCGCTACTGGATGCACAACGCCTTCCTCGACATCGACGGCGAGAAGATGTCCAAGTCCCTGGGCAACGTCCGCTCGGTGCGCGACCTGTTGCAACACTACCGCGGCGAAGTGCTGCGTTTCGCCCTGCTGTCGGCCCACTACCGCTCGCCCATGAATTTTTCCGCCGAGCTGCTGGCCCAGGCCCAGGCCACCCTCGATAGCCTCTACAGCACCCTGCGGGAGGTGCATGACATCGGCCGGGACGAGTCAGTGCCATTGGCCGACGAGCCCTTTTACCAGGCGCTGAACGATGACCTCAACACCCCGGTGGCCATCGCCGAGGTACACGCCCTGGCGAGGCAATTGCACAAGGCATCCGCCGCTGAGCGACCGGTGCTGAAGGCGCGCATACTCGCAGCGGGGAAGCTGCTGGGTATTTTGCAGCAGGATCCTCAGGAATGGCTGCAGGGCGGCGGAGCTGCCGACGCCATTTCCGCAGCTGCCATTGAGGCCCTGATCAAGCAGCGGCAGGAGGCGAAACGGGCGAAAAACTACGGCCGGGCAGATGCAATCCGCCAGGAGTTGCTGGCGCAGGGTGTGGTGCTGGAGGATTCCCGGGAGGGAACCCAGTGGCGCAGGGCCTAAGCCCTACAGGCCGTCTAGCCCAGGCTCTTCTCGCCGGATTCAACACTCTGCATGATCAGGGTGTTGACCGTCATGGGGCCGACCCCCCCCGGTACTGGCGTGTAAGCGCTGGCCTTGTCCACCAGGGCTGACAATTCGATATCGCCCACGCCACCGGGGTGGTAGCCCGCGTCCACCACCACGGCGCCGTCCTTGACCCAGTCCGCCTTGATGAACTCCGGCTTGCCCACCGCGCCTACCAGGATATCCGCCTGGGCGACGATAGCCGGCAGGTTCCGAGTGCGGGAATGACAGATGGTGACGGTTGCGTTCTTCTGCAGCAGCATCATCGCCATGGGCTTGCCGAGGATCGGGCTGCGACCCACGACCACCGCGTGCTTGCCCTCGATCTCGATCTGGTAGTGCTCCAGGATGCGCATGATGCCCTGGGGCGTGGCGCAGCCGTAGGCTTCCTCTCCCATGGCCATGCGGCCGAAGCCAAGGCAGGTAACGCCATCGACATCCTTGCTCAGGGCGATGGCGTCGAAACAGGCGCGCTCGTCTATTTGCGAGGGCACCGGGTGTTGCAACAGTATGCCGTGGACCTCCGGGTTGGCGTTCAGCTCCTCGATCCTGGCCAGCAGCTCGGCTGTGGTGGTGGAGGAGGGCAGCTCCACCGCGAGGGAGTCCATTCCCACCCGGCGACAGGCGTTGCCCTTCATCTTGACATAGGTGGCGGAGGCCGGGTCGTCACCCACCAGGATGGTGGCGAGGATAGGGGCCTTGCCGCCCGATTTTGCCTTGAGGCGCTCCACCCGCTGCAGCAGCGCCGCCTCGGTTTGGGCTGCCAGTGATTTGCCGTCCAGGACAATTGCGGGCATGGAGGTATTCCTTGTGCTGGGCTTGACCGGTAGGGGCCGTGCGGCCCGGCGCAATTGTCCCATGAGCGCGCCTTGCTGGGGAAGGGCTGGCCCGCCTTAATCCCGCCGGCGCAGTTAACTGGCTCGGCCTACCCGGGCCCGGCGTTGACGCTCACCGCCCCGGTGCGTATGATGCGCCCACCTGAAGACGGGGCCGGTGCTTGTGCCGGTGCAGCAATAATCGGGGTATAGCGCAGTCTGGTAGCGCGCCTGCTTTGGGAGCAGGATGTCGGGAGTTCGAATCTCTCTACCCCGACCACTTTTCACGTCACACCAGGGAAAGTGGTAAATGCCGGTTTTCAGCACCCGACTGTGGTGGCCGTAGCTCACCAGGTAGAGCACTGGATTGTGACTCCGGAGGTAGCGGGTTCGAGACCCGTCGGCCACCCCATCACTCGAGTACAGCGCGGGTTTTCTGCGCCCCTGGAGCTAGCTGGCCAGGCGGTAATGTAGGCTCTGCAGGCCATAGGCCAGTGCGCGCGTGTCGCTGCCGGTGCCACGGTGGAAAGGTGATACGGCGGCATGATGTCGCAATTCCACATGCACAACCCTGTTTTCATCCAGCAGCCCTAGCGGAATTCTGAGCGCGTGCTCACATAAATTGGCGTCCTCGAAAAAGCAGCCGTTTACCAGGATCTGCGTGGACGTGTTGTCACAGAAGTAGCAACCGCGAAAGTTCAGCACCAGCGTGTCTTCCCAGCCGGTGAATCTCGGCAGCGGCAGCCTGAATTCGATATGCGACCTGTCCCCCACTGACCAAACGCCCCAGGGTTCGAATTGCGACCATCCCGGACTGTACTGGAGCAGCGTGGCCAGTTCGGGGCCGTCCAGCTCTTCGCCCTTCCAGCGGTAGTAACGGGCGAGGGCGGCCAATTCCTTGGCGTAGGAAACGCCGCCGCCAGTGCCTGCGTCATCCGCGCCGGCACAACAGCTGGCGTACGCAAACTCAACACCGTAGTGCTCGGCCAGCGCCGCGTTGGACTTGCGGTAGTGCTCCCTTATGCGCTGGACAGCCTGCTCTTCAAGAAAGTACCTGCCGCCCCCCGGGTATTTCTGTATCAACCAGAGGAGGTCCTCGACCAGTGCCTCGCGCCCGCCGACATTCTCCCCGTAGCTGTCGAACATGTTGAGAATTCTGGCGCTCTGTAAATCCAGGCTGATGTTCTGCTTGCTCTTCGAAGGGATGAAGCTGCTATCCGGAGGGCATCCTATGGAATCGAGAAAATCCCAGACAACCGATCCGTCCCGCCATAGTTCAGGCTGGTACAGGCGTACATTTATGGCATCTTTGCCGAAGATCGAACGACATTTTTCCAGCATGAGGAAGTAATCGCGATTGGCGGGATCAATTACCGCATGTCCCGTGTTGATATGCGCGATGCTGAGAGTGGTGCGCGCGGTCTTCAGCGTTTGCAGGTAGCCCGACTGGATAATCTCCGCCTGTTCCCTCAGGTAGAACAGCAGCGTGACCTCATGGTCCGCCAGGTGGTCCCGGAT
>JBFZEF010000046.1:0-2626 GCA_041307045.1 Halioglobus sp. | reverse complement strand
CTCCGGGAGGGGCCGCTGTTCAGTGCGTTGTCGAAAGAGCTAGGCGTCCTTAAACAGGGGAAGGTGACCGAGGGAGATGATGTGCTGCCAGTCCCCCGGATCGCCCTCGGTGAAGATGGCGGCCTCGGCGGCAATCTTCGCCTCTGCCAGATCCAGAACCTTGCGCATCCCTTGCAGCGTTGAGCCGGTGCTGATCACGTCGTCGAGCAACAACACGCGTTTCCCCGCCACCCGCTCTCGGTCCTTCTCGTCCAAGATCAGCAGCTGGGGCTTGCCGGTGGTGATGGAGAGCGTCTCGGCCCGCACCGCCTCACCCATGTAGGGCTTGTAGGTCTTGCGCAGCACGATGTAGCTCTTGCCGGTGAGCACCGACAGGGCATGGGCCAGGGGGATGCTCTTGGCCTCGGCGGTGACGATCAGGTCAAAGGCGGTCGAATGCAGCGCGGTCTGCAGCGCCTGGGCGCAGGCCTGCACCAATTCCGTGTCGCCCAAGATGTTCAGGACGGCGATGCGCAGCCCCGGTGCGACCTCAAACAGCGGGAGGTGGCGTTCGATTCCGGCGACCTGCACGGTGTGGGTATTGCGTTGCGGCAGCATGCTGGAAGTCTCCCTCGGCCATTGTCCGGGCTGGCTGATTATAGCTTCGGCGCGCCGTGCCCGGTGAGCGGCCGCCGGAAGTCGTGGATGCCGCCACGCACTTCCCATACCGCGCCGCATCCGCCGCAGGCCCAACCGGCTTCCGTCCGGCTCAGGGCCAGCGACCGGCAATCTGGGCAGCGCCAGAAGGCTCCCTGCGCCGCAGGCGGCTTCTCGTCTGCCCGCGCCCTCACGAACACACTGGGCGTCAGCTGCCACAAGCCACCGGTGAGCTGGGCCCAGGCGTCGAAGCGCACCAGCCACGCCAGCGGCACGAGTCGCTTGAGCGGCGCCGAGCGGAAGTGAGAGACCGTCAGCGTGCGCTCGACCGTCAGCCCCAGGTCAGCCAGCCAGCCTCCAACCGTGCCGGGATGGAAGTCGAAGTGCAGCGGCAGGAACTCGATCGGCTCGGGACTGAAAGGGTTCCACGCCTGACGGCGCAGCACCCAGCGCCCGATGGCCTTCAGATTGCGCTTGTTGGCGAACTCGAGCACGAATGTGCCGCGTGCCCCCAGCACGCCGCCCACCTGGCGCAACACCGATTGCGGGTCAGCCATATGATGCAGCACCCGCACCATCACCACGGTGTCGAACAGCCCGGCGGCGAAAGGCAGACGGTAGCCATCGGCGGCAACGTACAGGTAGCGGTTGCCAAGGCCCAGGCGAGCCTGGGCCTGCTCAAGCATGGTGCGCGAGTAGTCCAGCAGCACCACCTGCTCGAATCCCACATAGCGCGGCACATTGCGCCCGGCCCCGGCGCCGAGGTCCAGCAGGCGTGATCCTGCGCCGGGCAGCAAGCGCCGCAGCGCAATCGCCTCAACCGCATCCTCGTAGGCGCGCCCGCCTCGATCCCAGAAGCTCTGCTGGTAGTCCGAGCCCTCGTAGTCACAGAGCACGGGGTGGGGGTCCGACAACGGCTGCTCCCGCAGGGCAGTCCGGCGTGGCGCTGCCCGCCCGCCGATTGTACCTGTATGCCCCTGTGGGAGCTACGTGGTCCCGGCGGGGGCGCTGCCGCGCAGCGCCGGCATGCGCCACGGGGCTTCCGCCCCAGGGGGTCGCCGGCGCCCATCTCTGCCCGGTGGAATGCGGCAGGACAGGTGGCAGACTCCCCTCAACCCCGCCCAAGGCAAGCGGCTGTGCACTGCGGCTTGCGAGCGGCTGGCGCTCGCAAGCCGGTCGGGCTGAGCTGGCAGGTTGAGGCCCAGGCCGGCAGGGTGGAGTGGCAGGCATGGACCAATGGCCGTGGAGGGGAATCCGAGTTAGCGGGCCCCCACCGGCGCGCGGCCCCTGGGGTAGCCGCGCCAGGCGATCCATCCCGCCAAGATCCCCAACGGCACCCAGCCCAGGATTCCGAGGTAGGCAACGTACAGCGGATCGCCGCCGCCGAAGAAGAGCAGGAGCATGAGTGACCCGCCGACAGCATTGGTGGCGGCGTGCGCCAGGCTGGGTGCCCAGATCGAATCGGTCCGCTGGCGAAGCCAGCCGAAGAAGATCGAGAGCAGGATGGTGCTGACCGTGAACACGAGCATGCCCAGGACGGGGTGGCCGGGGAAGTTGTAGCCGCGCAGGTTGACCGGCAGGTGCCACAACCCCCAGATCACGCCGGTGGCCAGGGCGGCCAGCAGCGGCCGGCCCGGATACAGGCGCAGTTGCAGGTAGCCCCGCCAGCCGAACTCCTCGCCCCACAGGAGTGGCGTCGCCAGCAGGGCGTTCAGCAGCAGTTGGGGCGGGAGCAGCCAGAGCAGGTACGGCGCCGCTGGCTTGGCCGCCTCCCCAAGCCAGGCGTCGGCTGCCCGCCCAAGCGTCAGGTCCGGCTCCGCCAGCCCCAGGCCTGTGGCCAGGGCGCTGATGATCGCCACACCCGCCAGCGGGTAGAACCAGGCCAGCAGGTAGTAGCCCCAGGCGCGGCGCAGATTCGGACGCCAGCCGGCGTCGCCGAAGCCCTCGTGGGTCACCCAGGCACGCACAATCAATGCCGCCACGGCCGGGG